>CAZUNS010000001.1:0-1952 GCA_964621655.1 uncultured Candidatus Saccharibacteria bacterium
GAAATCTTCGATCACGGTACCAGCTTCGGGGTCTTCACGTGGCAAGAGTCGGTCGGCAGCTTCGGCGATCAAAACTTTGACACCGAGCGCGGCAAAATATTCCGCTATTTCGCAACCCGTAGATCCCCCGCCAATTACTAGCATTACTTTTGGCAATTTTGCCATACGCAATGCAGTATTAGGCGTCCAGCAACTCACGGTATCAGTGCCTGTAATGCCATTCACACTGATGGTGCTACCAGTAGCTAGCAAAAACTTTTCACCACTAATTTGCGTATCACCAACAGAAATTTCGTGTGGACTAATAAAATGTGCCAAACCACTATAACATTCAATGCCAGCATTCTCAAAAACTTTACGATTACCCCCGCCCGCGCGCCGCACCGCTGCAGCCTGCCAGTTTAGGACAGTAGGATAATTGTAGCGCAAAGTTGAGCTAGACATACCAAAGCGCGCAGCATAGATCGCATCAGTATATTCTTCGGCAAAACCAAGCGCCGCACCATAGGGAACATCACGATAGTTGAGCGCAGTCCCGCCCCACTTGTCTGATTCGACAATGGCAGTCTTCACACCCAGCCCAGCCGCCAGCAAAGCAGCCGCACTACCGGCAGCACCACTACCAATTACTACATATTCATAATCAAATCTTTTGCTCATTCCGTTGGCCCACTATATTTATATTATTTTACCACGATTTTTATAAACATAAGCTAAATCTTTACTATATTTCTCAGTTTCGTCCGCAATGAAGCGATTTAGGTCGTCCGTAGTAATAACGGCGCGTCTAGCCAAATGCTCGGCCACCTTTTTTACGACTTTAGTCGCGATCACTTCCGCAGCGCCTAGCGACAAACCTACAGCTTTGGCGCTATGTAACAGTTCGTTATATAATTCTTTCTCGTTAAAAACTAAAGCTTCGGCTTTCGACTGTTTAGACTTGGCAGATTTTTTGAGCATGGCGCTGGTCATACTAACACCTCGAACGCAAATAAGAAAATGCCAAGTACTAGAAACCCAGCACCAGAAATAACTCGCATAAAAGTTTTGTGCTGGACGCGCCAACGCTGAATCGCCGTAATAGTTTCTCCGCGCCGAACCGCAAAACGCAAAATCACTGCTGGAATAATAGCGATGATAGTATAAACGGCGATTGCGACAATTTGCCACAAACCTGGCAGCTTAAGTACGCTATTTGCCGCCACAATAAACAAAACCAATGTAAAAGGCATCTCAGCCAGGCTAGTTAATACGCCAAGCGAAAAGGCCTCGGTATTGCTATTAGTTTCTTTGGCGCGGTGGTCGATAAATCTAGCCACGCTGCGCGGCAACCACAGCTCGGTACTTTTGCCGCGTTTATAATAAAGGCTCCACATAACCAACGCCAATGCTACCAGCATACCAATAATAATGATAATTTCTTCTGGATAGAGCGCCTTACCAAAATATCGATCAAAGATAAAACAAGTTGCGGCGATAACTAAGAAAACCAAAGTGCCAATACCAGAAATATAACTGCTAACGATAGTGCGGGTCTTTTTGCGAACGTGCTTGCCCAGACTAGAATGATACAAAAGTAGGAGCGCGCCTAATTGTAATTGCAAACTAGCATGTACTAGCGCCGCCAAAATCACCTCACTAAAAGGAATAACCATATCCATATTACCATTGTAGCATAATTTATAACGCATGTGCTTGTTATTATCGAGCAAAATGTGCTACGCTAGCAGGGGGTCATTTTTATGGAAAATGGACAAAAGTTGGAATTTTACAAAAAGTATCGTGCTAGTGCTTGGTAGTCGAGCAAGTTTTGTGCTATGCTCCGTCTATGAAGAAAATTTTGATTTATTTAAAGTGCAATTTAGCAGCGGGAATAGTGCTGCTAAACAATATGGCAGTAATGCCGATGCAAGATTTAGCCATCATGAAGGCGGCCAATGTCGATAGTATAG
>CAZUNS010000001.1:2052-20186 GCA_964621655.1 uncultured Candidatus Saccharibacteria bacterium
CCAGAAATGTATGATTTTGGTACGGATCTAATTATCCGCGCAGTTAATCCAGGATATTCCGAGAACGACGAAAATAATAAATTACTCAATGAAGCCGGTGAGTTCATTGAGCTAGAAAATCTCACCGGCACTACTCTCGAGCTTGCTGGCTACTCGCTGCAATATTATTATGGCAGTAAGGGAAGCATCACTTTATTTACTTTTCCAGATGGCAGCTATCTGGCCGGCAAGCATCTCCTCCTAAGCTATGTTGACTCCGCCAACGCCGAAAATGCCGACCTAACTTATTCGCGTAGTTTGGCGCTCGAAGCTGGTCCATTGCTTTTGTATCACGAAGACGAAATCGTAGATTCTTTGTGCTGGCGATCAGATGATTATTGTAAAGGCTACAATACAATTGCAAAGTTTAACCAAAACGTAGCGGTGCGCGATTTGTATGGCGAAGAAGGGAAGTTTGATACCGTAGACAAAAAAGTGTATATCCCCGATTATGAAGAACCTTCGGGTTTGTATTTGCCGCCCGAACCAGACGAACCAGAAACTCCAGACGACGAAGAAGAAAAACTAGAACCAAAGTGTCGTGGGGTGGAGTTTTCTGAACTCTTAACTTATTATACCGAGAGTCAAGATGAACAGTTTATCGAGTTTTATAATTCTTCAAACGCAGAAATTGATTTGTCGTATTGCAAAGTTAATTACAAAAATAAGTTATACGATTTGGGTGGAAAAATCTTGCCAGGCGGATATCTGGCTTATTATCCGAGCGGCCAATTTAGTCTAACGAAGAATCCCAAGAACCCATTAACCTTGACTTTGATTGATTATGATAAAGAAGTGGTCGATGAGATAGCCTACCCTAATGGACAAAAGAAATCAACGAGTTATGCGCGAACTTTTGTAGATGGTGTTGAAGATTGGCAAGTTACTTATGCACCGACACCAAATACCGAGAATGTTTATCAAAAATATCATAGCTGCGAAGAAGGAAAAATTATCAACGAAGCGACCGGAAACTGTATCAAAGACCCTGATGCAAAAAATAGTGCATCTAGTACAAGTATTATTAGCAAAACGCTCGAACCTTGCCCAGCCGGCAAATATCGCAATCCTTTGACGGGACGCTGCAAGAATATCGAAACTACTACTAGCACAGCTCTCAAGCCTTGTGCTGAAGGTTACGAACGCAATCCAGAAACCAATCGTTGCCGCAAAATCGCATCATCTTCGGGTACTGGTAATGACGGCGCGGATTATGCACTCGTGCCAAAAGAACGCTCGGATAGCACGGTATTTATTGGTGTTGGAATTGTTAGTGGAATCGTGCTGATTGGCGGAACTTATGTAGTTTTACAATTCCGCCACGAAATTGCTCGTGCGGGCCGCAAAATTAGCCAACGCTGTAATCGTATTCGCCAAAACTTGCTCACGCGTTGCAGTGGCTGGTACCGAAACAAGAAGTCCTAACTCTTGATAGTGACGTAAGACCGGTATAGTTTTAGTCCGATATTCATTAAGCCGCGTTTGGAAAACTTGGGGGTCGGCATCATCTGGACGCAAACCGCGATCACCTAAGATTTTAGCGGCTTCCCACCGCTCTACGGCATCGGTATCAGAAATCTGTAGTTCGATTGCCGCCCGAATCGTATGCCCACTATTTTTAGCAATCGCCATTACTTCGGTCTCCTCGCCAACCCAACGCCCAATCGAAGAAAGTACAAGTGGATATTTCCATAATTCTGGACGTTCAAAATACGGCAGCACCCAATCATAAAAGACATTTGATGGCGTCAACTCGCCATTGCCAGTGAAATTTTGATTAGTAGCTTGTTCCATGGCGCGCACAATCATACCAGAAGAAAGAAATTTCGCACCCAAACGCTCGGCGAGTTGCACGCCTACTGTGTCTTTACCGCTCATAGGCAGACCGAAAATATTAATACTGCCAATACCCAGCCAGGTCTTAATTCGTTGTATTTCTGCGTCCATATGTAATCATTATAACATAACGATACAGCTACCAGGGCTACTAGAATTCCGAAAGACGAAAATCCAGTAGTGGTAGATGTAACTTCATATAATATTTGCGAGCTAGCACTATTGCCAAAAGAGTGCTAACTTGGTACAATAAAACTATGAGTTTGACCAAACGCCAAGAAGGAATCTTGTTTGCAATTATAGAAGAATATGCCGAAATGGCTACCCCAGTAGGGAGCGTGACATTGGCAAAGTTGTTTCAGGTTTCGTCGGCTACCGTGCGCGCAGAAATGGCGCAACTAGAAGCGATGGGTTACATTGCCCAGCCGCATACATCGGCCGGGCGGGTACCGACTGACGCTGGTTATCGCTATTACGTAAATACTCTATCTGAGCACCCCGAAACCGCCGCAGAAAAAGTCGCCACTTCAGTTAATCTAAATCGGGAATTGGGGACTTCGGAGCGCGAAAGCCGAGTTTTAGAACTAAGAGTAAACTCACAGACGCGAGCAGACTTCGCGATTCGTGGAGCAGTAGACACGTTAGTAGAGCTGACGGGGAACTTAGGAATTGCTACGATTGGCGATCAATTATATATGTCGGGCATGTCGCGACTGTTTACTCAGCCAGAATTCTTAGACAGTGAGCGAGTTCGGGCGGTAGCGAAATTATTAGACAATCTTGAGCCATGGCTACGCGAAGCGGCGCCAGGTCAATCACTAAATATCTTTATTGGTCAAGAGAATCCAATCGGCAAGACATCGCAAGTCTCGTTGATTATTAGTCGTTTTCGCTCACCGTACTCAGATAAGAGCTATATCGGTGTGCTAGGGCCAACTAGACAAAACTACAGCAGAGTGATGTCGTTAGTTAGCCGAGCCGGAAGTGTGTTAGAGACAGTATTTGCAAATGAACTAGGTTGGAATTAAGATATAAGGAGAATTATGAAAGGTAAAAAAGTCGACGAACAGGAAATGGCGGAAATGGTAGAAGAAGTACTCGAAAAAACTCCGGCCGAACAACTAGCCGAATTAACCAACGATTTGCAGCGCACGCGAGCAGATTTTGAGAATTATCGCAAACAAGTCGAAGCGCAGCGTTTGCAGGCGATGTCGGTCGCAAAATACGCTACGGTAGAGAAATTCTTGCCTTTATTGGACGATATTGAGCGTGCAATTACGGCTTATCCTAAGCAACTTAGCCCACTTGGCAAAAGCTTTGACAAAACCCTTAAGTCACTTAATCTCGAAAAGATTAATTCGGAAGTAGGCGTAGAGTTTAATCCAGATTTTCATGAAGCCGTTTCCGTAGAGGATGAAGGTGGCGAACAAGAAGTGATTGCCGAGACTTTGCGCCCTGGCTATCTCTATGATGGTAATGTGGTACGCGCAGCCATGGTAAAAGTAAAGAAGATCGAGCCAGCAAAATAACCCTAAGATTTTTTGGAACTTGTGCCGTTACTATTCTAGATATGCTATAATTATCTTATGAATGATAACGGAGGTGATGAATATCGGCGGATTAGTCGGCGGGTACGGGCGTGTGACTATTTAGTGGTGGCGCAGTTATTCTTACAAAAGAATTTTCTTTTAGACAAAACTTTGTCGGCGGATGATATTAAGCCGCGTTTACTAGGGCACTGGGGCACTTGTCATGGCATTAATGTGGCCTATGCTAATTTGAAGCATTACTTTTGCCCAGAGCCAGTAGTGACAGAAACTAAAACATCCAACAGCAAGTTCAAGGATGTTCTGGATAACCTAAACAAAAGTGCCGCCGCGAAGGTTGATACAGGTTTTGTCCCAGAAAAGAGCAATCGTGCGTGCGAGAATTTTTCCTTCGTCTTGGGACCGGGGCACGGCTTTCCGGCTTTGCAGGCGAATTTATTTATTGATGGTGATTTACTAAAAATCGACCCTAAGGCCACGGTGGATGAAGCTGGTATCGAATACATTTGCCGGAATTTTTCTTGGCCAGGCGGTTTTCCGTCGCACGCCAGTCCATATACGCCCGGAGTAATTTGCGAAGGTGGTGAGCTAGGTTACGCTTTAGGCACAGCGTACGGCTTTGCGTTAGGCCATCCCGAGAAAACAATCGCCGTCATGCTAGGCGATGGGGAATTAGAAACCGCATCAGCTTTGGCGTCGCTAAACTTAGTGAAAACCGTAGGCAGTAACGTCTATAATGGCAAAGTTTTACCAATTCTACATCTCAACGGCTACAAAATCTCCGCACCTACTCTGTATGGACGTAAGTCGGAGCGCGAGCTAAACGAACTTGTTCGAGGTTTTGGCTACACGCCACTTTGGGTAGAAGGTGATTCGCCCGAAGCTTTCCAGGGTCGCTTGCGCGAAACCGAGACGGTTCCGCATCCATTCATCATCCTAAAGACCGAGAAGGGCGCGACCGGACCTAAAGAAGTGAACGGTAAGAAAGTGGCAGGAAATTATCTTGCACACCAAATCCCACTTCCCGAAGCCAAGACAAATCCCGAGCAGCTTGACATGTTAAAAAACTGGTTGCGAAGTTATGAGTTTGAACAATTATTTGATCGCGAGAAAGGATTTATGCTATGATTGACACGATCGAAAAGCCTGGTAGCGAGAAGTTCTCTCCGGCCAAGCGCATTGGCGCAGCTATGGCTAGCTACATGCTACAGCACAAAGATTTTTATCTTTTTTCGCCAGACGAAACTACTAGCAACAAAGTTGACGCAGTTTACGAAGTTTCATCGCGCGCTTGGGAATTACCGCAAAAATCTTGGGATTTGCCAGAGAGTCCAGACGGGCGGATTGTCGAAATGCTGTCAGAAAATGCCTTGTTTGCCTGTATGGCGGGGCATCTGATGAATGGCGAGCCAGCGGCGATGACTAGCTACGAAGCTTTTTTCACGATTATTGCCGCGCAGGTGATGCAACATATCAAGTTTTTGCAACAATCCGCAGAAGTGTCTTGGCGCCAAGATCTTCCAGCTGCAAACCTGCTCTCTACTAGTACTTGTTGGCGTCAAGATCATAACGGTTTTACTCATCAGTCGCCAGCCTTAATCTCGTTGCTGTTGGCTAATCCGAGCAACAGAGCCAACTGTCTTTTCCCGATCGACGATGTAGCCGCCGAAGCTGCGTTCATCCACATGATGCGCAGCAAGAACGTAGTGAATCTACTTACGTTTAATAAGACCGACCAGCCACGTTGGATTGATTCGCATCAAGCGGACAATCAATATCACGATGGTGGGGCGAGCATTTTGGAGTTTTGTTCAGACGAAGATCCTGATTATATTTTTGTGGGGGCGGGCGATATCGTATCTTGCGAAGCCATCGAAGCTCTCAAAATTCTGCGCCGCGATTTACCAGCCAAGAAATTCCGTTTTATCAATATCACCGCCTTATCTTATGGCGCAATCGGCACTACCGAACGCAAGCTCAAACAGAATGATTTTGATAAAATGTTTACCACAAAGAAGCCAATTATTGCGAATTTCCATGGTTATCCTGAAGCTTTGCGCGGCATCCTGAGCCGTTATGCCGATCGCAATCGGGTGCGCGTGCATGGTTTCTTGGAGCGCGGCAGTACGACTACGCCATTTGAGATGCTGAGTCTAAACGAAGCTTCGCGCTATCATTTAGCGATGGATGTAGCACGTCTCGAAAAACAAGACGAGCTCGTCAAAAAATATCAGAAAAAAATCCAAGAAAATCACGACTACGCGCTGAAGTATGGTGTAGATAAGATTGCGTGAACGTCGCAGTTATATTCACAAATCTTAAAATCGTCAGAATTAGTCAAGCATGAAAAAGCGGCTCTCGTGTAAGAGCCGCTTGTATGGCCGGGAGTCGACCAGTGGGATTACGATTTTGATCCGCAGGGTTACAACTTTTTGTACGGCCGGTTAAGAACGACCGGCTGAGAATTCTTGCCATCAACTCTCAAATCCTGGTTGACGACGCCGCCCATGTAGCTTGCCGTGTAGAGCAGGGCTTTATCTCTAGCCCGTATGATGGTCTCTTCGCCGCTAAAGCGCCGAATATTACCCTTCCAGTCATTGCGGTAGATCAAGTCGTCGCCCAGTCGGGCGTTGGGGTAGATTTTGCAGGTAGCCACAAATTTGTTGGGGCCACGCCACGGATGTATCGGTTTGGCATGCCGCAAGGCTTCGGACAGAAACTCAGTCACGCCGTGGTAGTTCTGGTCGGGAAGCGGCATCACCCGCCCCCAGTAGACCATGCTCCAGCAAACCACGTCGCGGTACCAGACAGTAGACATGCCACTAAACGGCTCCCCGCCAGCCCAAGTATCAGTGTAACGCCAATCGCCGTCCACGAACGGCATCACAGAAAAAGTGCCATCGCCGTTCTCGATGAACTTGGCGTCGGGGTTGCTGTAGCCGTGAAGTTGAGCGCGATAGATGAAATCCGTAAGCGCATCGCCGTGAGTTCTACAAAAAATCCTACTGCCACTTAAAAATTTACCCATTTCAAAGTCTCCCTTCAAAATAAATGTACAAGATGATGCTTTTGACGAAATATACACCAAAAACAATCCCCTATTTTCATTGTAGCACACTTTACTATTTTTGTCAATAGATACAGATGTATAACAGGGGTAAAGAACGATTGCCACTGCTTTTCATGGAGAGATATCATTATTTTTCCGAATATAAAAGCATCGAACCCAATCTTATTCTTTAGTTTTAGTCAAAGTCAGCACGATGGTTCGTGGAACTTTGACGACCTGAAAGGGAAAACTAAAGAATAAGATTAGACGAGAGATGCTCCATTCGGGAAAGTGATAATACTTCCCCAGGATCTGAACAGCAGCTAACAATCAGATAAAAATGCATAAAAACAAGAATATGTTATAATATAGAGTATGGAATTATTTACACTTATTATGACGCTAATAATTTTAGCGGAAACTACGATTTTGGTAGCTAAATCAAAACAGCAACCTTTTCTACGCACTTCGCAAAAACGCAAAGTCTACGTTGACACATCGGCCCTGATGGATCAGAGACTTCTCGCAGTTGCCAAAACCGGCTTTATCGGCTATGACATTATGATTCCGCGTAGCGTGACGCACGAACTACAACTATTAGCAGACGGCAAAGACTCCGACAAACGTGCGCGAGCGCGTGCGGGCTTAGAGCAAGTGCGCGAGCTGGAGCGCGTAGTCTATTTTGATACTAATATTATTGCTGACGAATTAGATCATACTCCCGTGGATAACCGCCTTATCGACCTAGCCAAGTCTAATCAAGGGCTCATCTTAACCAACGATTATAACTTACAAAAAGTCGCAGAGACCGAACATATTGATGTGCTAAATCTGAATGAGCTAGCCTTAGCGGTGCGTGTACAGTACCTACCCGGCGAACGCACACGGGTAAAGATTGTAGCCGAAGGCAGCAACCCGCACCAAGGTGTCGCTTATCTAGAAGACGGCACCATGGTGGTAGTAGATAATGCAAGTGATAAGCTGAACAAGGAAATCGAAATCGAATTCCTTCGCATTAATCAAACTGCGTCCGGCTCAATGCTTTTTGCGAAACTAGCCAGCAACTCTAATCGTCGCTCGGGTAAGCGTCGTCTGCTAAGTCGTCGTCGCTACTAGAATTTCCCTTGAAATCATAGAAAGCACTTAGAGAATTACCTTTCTTGTCGGTAACTTGGAGCAAAGCTCGAGTTTCGTAGCCATAAATATCTACAGCAAGCCCCTGCACGACAAGATTGGCCGTTATGTCACCAGTACGCCTTAGTACTCCATCAATATATAGCGAATAATCTTTTAGATCTTCAAGCGCAGCAGGCTCAAAGTTAACGAGCAGACTGCCTGCGGTCTCTTCCATGGTGACAAGGTTGCCAATCGAAGCCGAAGAAGTACAATCGTCTTCGGTGTCATAATCATAAGGATCATCCGCCACAAAGGTCTCTTTTCCAGTAACTGGATCGATAATCTTCGTGACTGTCACTTTGATGCGACGGCTAGCCGGCGTACAGGTAGATGCGCGTTTGTGATTGTCAGAGTTAAATTCGACTTCTTCCTTAGAAATACCAGATTTCTCTTCGCTGTACCAGCTCGGCCAAATATCTTTGCGGCCAGCTACAGTTAGCTCTTGTAGACCTGCCGGGCGCACTGGCTCGTCACCAGGCTTCCATTTGCCTTCACTCTGATAGAGATTTTTGTGGACATTTTCCATATAGTCATTGACCACGCGGCGAACGATTTGGTTGGTATTGCTAGTAAGGCCAGAACCGTCATGATTACCGTTCCAAACCACAGTAGCGACAGCAGTAGAATAACTCGCCATCCAAGAATCCTTTGTTACGGCACTATTGCTGGTGGTAGTAGTACCAGTCTTGCTTGCCGTCCAGACTCCTGGCACGATAAAACCAAATGAGTAAGACATTTGACCGAAGTTAATCTTTGCCCGGGCTTCAGCATCACTAAGAATGCTAGAAAGCTCATAAGCGACTTGTTCATCAATCACGCGGGTACCGGCCGTATCTTTCCAGCTTTCAAGAATTTTGCCAGACGGCTCTTTGACTTCAAGTACATAGACTAGATCCTTGTAAGTGCCACCGCGAGAAATTGATGCATAGGCATTGGCGTGCTCAATCGGCTTCACTGCGCAGCCAGAACCAATAGCGATCGAAAGCCCTGCAGCATTATCAGAACAGTAAGAAACATCGCCTAATCCGTGCGCAATCTCTAAGGCATTATCAATTCCTGCGATAGCAAGCGCCTTGACTGCGCCAATATTAAGTGAGTTGGAAAGCGATTCGCGGATAGTGATGTCGCCATGGAAACGACCAGTGGCGTTGGTCATCGAACAAGGACCCACGTTGCCGGCGCAGTAAAGAGAATCGATATTTTCGTCTTTGAGAATAGTGCCAGGCCCAAAGACGATTGGCCCATCCTTCATAGATAATAAAGTCGAGTAATCCAGAATAGGCTTAATCGTCGAGCCAGGCTCCAGCAAGGAAGTCGTAGCATTAACTTCGCCGTAAATCGGTGTGTTCCAGTCGCGCGAGCCAACCATCGCTAAAACTTGGCTAGTCTCTACGTCAACTGAAGCCAGAGCAATGTTATCACTATTATTGGTGTAACGCAGCTTGTCACCTTCGGCTACGGCAGCTTCAGCCATCTCTTGTGCGCGATAGTCTAGCGACGTCGTAATCACATATCCGCCCTTGCGCATTGTCTGAATACCATATTTTGCTTCCAGCTGAGCCTTGACTTCCATCACGAAATGGGGCGCCTTAATATCGGTATATTGATGACTTTCGGGCAGAATTTGATCAAGAATCGGCACTTCTTTAGCGGCATCGGCCTCTTCCTTAGAGATGTAGCCCATCTCCACCATCACATCAAGCGTCTTGTGCTGACGGGCGATCAGTGCATCATTGCCGTATGGATTGTAAGGATTAAGCACAGCAGGGTTGTTAGGGATGGCAGCCAGCAAAGCCGACTCGGCGAGATTCAGCTCTTTTGCGCTTTTGCCAAAATAAGTTTGCGCGGCACTCTCAATGCCATTGCGACGCCCACCATAAGGCGATTGGTTTAGGTACATGGTAATAATTTGCTCTTTGCTGTACATTTTTTCCAGCTCAATCGAGAGAATTAGCTCCTTAATCTTGCGCGAGATACCACCACGGTTAGCTGAAGCCGCTTCGTCAGCAAAGTAAACTTGCTTAATTAGCTGCTGAGTAAGAGTAGAACCACCCTGCACGCCTTTGCCAGTCAACGTAGAAAGAGTAGCACGAGCTAAGCCAGAAATATCAATCCCAGGGTGAGTGTAGAAATGGCGGTCTTCGATGGCGACGGTGGCCTGGCGAACATAGGTAGAAATTTGGTCTTCATCCACTACGAGACGATAATCAGAAGTACCTTTGTCTTCCCAGAGCACTACACCGTTACGGTCAAGATAAGTATTAATCGTCTCAGAAATCGTTAAATCGTTTAGCTCAATATCGCGTAGCTGATTCTTGTAATAAACGAACAGCGCTCCCACCCCAATAATACCAACTAACACACAGGCCGCAAAAATCTTGCCAATCCGGATCAGACCAGCCTTAGAAAACCAATAAGCCTTGATACGTTCCCAACGAAAATGCGCAAAAAAGCGAGCAGGCTGCTCCTTTGGTAGGGGAGCAAGATGAGCTGATGCGTTCGACTTCTTGCCTGAAAGCTTCTTTTTCTGATTAATTAAACTAGCATACGCACCAAAACTAGCACGTTTTGATGAGCGTTTTGACGAATCTTTCGCAGTTTTTTCCATGTTATTATTATACCACAAAGCTAGTGTCTGCTAAATAACATTTTCGTTATGTTAGCTCCTATTAGCCATTGCCGCTAGCTTTGTCTTTCGGAATCCTGAACCTTTTTAGGCTGGGGCGGGTCCGCATTGCGCGAGTAGGTTGTGGAAATAAATAAGGTTTACTCGCAATAAGGAGAGCCCCACCTGGATGACGAAAGACAAAGCCAGCGGCTCTCATGGCTAAACGGCGCCGAGAACGCGGCCCGAGAAAAAGCATTTTGCGAGATATTGTTCTTGGGTAGGCGATATGTTATCTCACCACCGCAAACTTATTCTTACCGCGTTTCAGCAAAGCAATCTGATTAATCTGGGTATCTTCGGCAACCTTTTGTCCATTGACAGTAATAGCACCAGCCGCAGCGAGCTTGCGCGCTTCGCTCTTGCTAGCGGCTAATCCGGTAGCGACTAAAGCATCAAATAATTGTGTCCCTTGGGGCGCTACAGCAAGGTATTGACCAAATTCCACGATTTCGTCGCCAGCTAATTCGTCGAGTCCGCCCGCAAAGAGCCGCTCGGTCAAGTTAGCAACCGCCGCAGCATTCTCATGCCCGTGTACTACTTCGGTCGCACCAAAGGCCAGTGCTTTTTGAGCTACGCGGCGCTCTGGGTGCGCAGTTTGCTCGGCCATAATCTGCTCAACCGCATCCTTCTCCAGCGTCGTATAAATTTTAATCAAATACTCCACTGCAGAATCAGCTTGATTCAGCCAGAACTGATAAAAGTCAAAAATCGATGTTTTCTCCGGGCTGAGCCAGATGGCATTACCTTCAGACTTGCCAAATTTACGCCCAGTCACCGGGTCGATAATCAGCGGAGTAGACCAAGCATCAGCGGTGGCATTCTCGAGCCGTTTAATTAGATGGATACCGCTCGAACAGTTACCAAACTGATCCGCGCCACAAAGCTGCAAATCTATCCCATATTCGCGGTAAAGATGCAAGAAATCGTACCCTTGAATCAAAGTATAAGAAAATTCCGCATAAGAAATCCCCGAACCACCTTCGCCAATCCGGTTTTGGACAAATTGGCGATCAAGCAACTGAGTCATCGAAAAAACTTTTCCAACTTCACGCAAAAAACTCAGATAATTGATATTCTTAAACCAATCATAATTATCTACCATTACGGCATCTTTGGTCTGAATAACTTTCTCGGCCTGTTTTTTGATGCAAGCCTTATTGTGCTCGACTTCGTCCAAAGATTTTAATTCGCGCTCACCATTCTCCTTTGGGTCGCCAATCTGGCCAGTCGCTCCGCCCACCAACAAATACGGCTTATACCCGTGCCGGACAAAACAAGCACACATCATCAGAGCGGCAAGATTACCAATCGTTAGGGAATCAGCAGAAGGATCCGCACCCCAATAAAACTGTTTCGATGCACGCGTATCTAATTCAGATGGATCTTTGATGGTGGTCTCGGCGTGAAAACCGCGCCACAGTAATTCTTCAGATAATTTCATGTTATCATTATACCACATAGAGTGACGACGGATTGTTATTTGGGTATATCTCGCAAACACGCATGAAAAATCCCCCGAGTAAGCTCGGGGGATGCTGAAGGATTCTTGCGGGATTACAGACGCTGATAGCCATCATCTTCGGTCATGATTTTGGCCAAGAGTTCATCGGTCAGATCTGTCTGATGATAGTAGCGATAGGCAACCATCTCTCCGTCGAACGGATCACGGCTTATGCGCAATGCGCGCCGGCCAACTCTCATCCCATCAATTATGGGTTTGTCATAGCGACTATCGACACCGTCGCCGGTCATTACTTCCATGTGGCTGCCATTATAAAAGACTACCACATGGGTCGGCTCCAGTTTCGGTTTCGGCGCAGGGCGCCGGGTTTGTGTCCGGAATTCATCTTCGGATCTGTTCCAAAACCGCCTTCCGAAAGTCGGACAATTCTCACGGCAGTCGTCGCTGTTTTCTTCCGGCTCGTCTTCGGGGTAAACATCAAAATGCAGGTACAGCGGGCATTTCTCCAAGCGAATAACGGCACATTTATCAAACTGGGGATAGGCATAGAACAAATCTATGCAATCATCCATCACTTCTACACCATACAGCCGCCAGCCCGGCCGATCGCCGGTCAGAATTGCGTGATAATGGTTCAGAAAATCCAAGATGGGCGCACTCGTACTGTTATTGCGAAAGCCGTACGGCAGCAGAGCACTGGCGTAGGGCAGCAGGTCCGACAACGAGTCGGGGCTACTAACCGAAAGCTTAACATCCGGCATGTGTTCGTACGAAGTTTCAGCCAGATTGTACGCAAGCGCACCCGCGATATGGACCTTATCGTCGTCATCCGGCTGCCAGCGTTTAGTGGACGCCAAACATCCATCTGTGTGTAGCTTGAATTCTTCTATCCTGTCAGAAACGTTGTAGAGATAAACCATCACAAACCTCCATATTCACAAAGTAAAATTGTTGGACATAACTTATTCACCAGAATTGTTCTCGGAACGCTTAGGACGCCCTATTGCTTAAAACGTCCCATAACCGGGGAAGTCATTATCGGCGTTAGAGTCATCCGGCTGAGCACCCGCAGGCGCATCGCCATCGGAATTCGCCGCACCTACTTCTCCAGCCGTATCGGGCGAGTCAGGCTGCGGCTGACCTTCGAAATCGGTCGCAGCTTCTTCTGTATCGTCCATCTCGAAAGGCCGCCCCAGGCGCTCCAGATTATCAGCGCTCAGGAGCTGTTTCAGCTGCTGCTGGCACGCTCGGCGCCAATTTTCATACTGCCCCTGCTTCACACACAAATCGCTCAGATAAGCATGCAGGCCTTCGGCCGATAAGACATACTCCTTTGTGATCCGCATAGTATCGGAGCTCTGGCACGGCAGCGTTACCGCAACGTGGTCGCCGTAAATGTTCAGCCAGCCATAGAGACTATGCACGATCTTTTCTGCCTTCACAAACTCAGACGCAAAGGTCTCCCACGCTTTCACCGCGATTTCGGTCTGGAGCAAATAGCTGGCAGATTCAGAAGTTATGCGCTCCTGCTTAGCGGCCAGCTCGGTCAGTTCGGAGAGCTTCAGACGCGGGGTCAGACTTATCTCCGGGTTCTCGACGAACTGAATGTTAGGCTTATGGACGAAGGGTCGCGCAGTAACGGGGTTATCGTCACAGCGCTTACGCAGCGCGTCCAGCTGATGGTTTGTCGTGTCGACAAAGGCGTCAATGGCCGGATTCCGGTCTTTGATAATGTCGATCAGCTGCAGCTTCTGGTAATAGATCGCTTCATGCTGATCGAAAATACTCCGACGCTGCATCTCGGCACAGTGGATAACGTTGCGCAGTTTGGGCTTGGCGTCAATCGACAGGACGATATAATCGTACCCCAGCTTGCCTTTCTGCGAGCTGCACTTCTCAAAGTACTTCAGGGCGTCTGCGGGCAGCAGCGAACTGATAGCTTCCTGATCGGTGCCGCGCGTAGTGCTGTTGGGGCCACCCCATTTGGTGACCAGCAGCAGGTCGGTAGCTTCGATGTCGGACGTCGGCTGGAAGATGCCGGATCCCATTCCAGATTTGGCCGGAACGGGCTCAAACTTACCCCATGTGGCGCCAGTCTTGACACCCTTTGTGTAGAACCCGCACTGGGCCAGAATGTCGTCATTGAAGACGAGCGCGGCCGGATTATAAAACCGACCGTATTCATCGTGTCGCAAGACAGCGTTCTCTCTCAGGGCGAAGGTAATGTTGGGCGCAAATGGCTTATTGCCATCTTGCCAGCAAAAAACATCCTTGAGATCCTGAATGCCAGCATTGACGATGCCGCACAAAGCCCCGCGGGCATAATCATAGTTGACCCGCAGCAGATCACTGATACAGTGGACTTTGCTCGGCTGGTACTTAGTACCCAGCCTGTTGTAAAGCTCGGTCACCGTGACTGTCGTGGAAGCCCACGGGCTGCGGTGAGACTTGGACGGACTGATTTTGAAATCGTTCGGCAGGGTCCACTGATCTTCGGCGGGCATCAGGCCAGGAACCTGCATACCAAGCTTCTTCAGGTAGGCAATGCCATCTTCGCCGATGACTGCCTGGCCAGATACTGCCGGTACTTCGTTACTGCTGTGCCGCTTGAGATCCTCGCCCTTCGGCTTGGCATCCTTGCCGGATTTCTTGTCGCCCTTGTCAGCCGCTTTACCAGCCGCCGTCGGTGTACTCTCGGGGCTGCTATACGGATGCTGCCCGAAAATGTTATTGACGTTGTTGATAAAAGTGTCGCTGGGGTTGGGTTCACGGTTAGTGTTGTTCATGGTTATAAGCTCCTTTCTCCGGCGTCTAACGCTGGAACACTAGGGCTGGGGATTTCCCCATGTTTCAATAAGGACTTATCCTTATACTCTAGCGACTACCCACCCGGATAGCAACGAAACGACGAAAATGCCTACATATGAGCAATATGGCGTAATTTCATCATCTCATTGCTATCTAGAGAGATAATTAGAAGCTTAAAAACCAACAATTTTAATCCTTCTTGCTAAAATGCTTAAGCCTAAAATAGGCCTATACTTCCATTATAGCACACATTAGCAAAAATGTCAATAGTAATCTCATCTGGCGAGCGTAGACGCAAGAATATCCGTCAAAAATATCAAAAATAAAGTCCTACAATTTAATCTAGTTATGGTATAATCGATATATGAAGTCATATATCGTGGGTAATTGGAAGATGAATTTTTCTGTTGGGGAATCTTCAATCTATCTTCATAAACTTTTACAGCGGACGCGCGCTTATCGCGACATCGAAGTAATCGTCGCTCCATCTCTGGTAGCTCTGCAACCTTTGTCACTTCAGCTCGATCGCAAGAAGATGCGTTTAGCCGCCCAGACCGCCAATCCGCATGATTTTGGTGCCTATACAGGCGAAGTATCCTGTACGCAACTCCGGGGTCTAGTCGATTATTGTATTCTGGGCCACTCCGAGCGCCGG
Organism: uncultured Candidatus Saccharibacteria bacterium; assembly: GCA_964621655.1. Classification (GTDB taxonomy): domain Bacteria; phylum Patescibacteriota; class Saccharimonadia; order Saccharimonadales; family Saccharimonadaceae; genus Nanosyncoccus. The sequence continues at coordinate 17,293 of CAZUNS010000001.1, forward strand.
CACCTGTTCAACGAGAGTGATAAGCAGATTCGCGCAGCGGTAGCCGCAGCAATCCGCAATCAGATTACGCCGATTCTCTGCATTGGTGAGACCGCTACCGAGAAGACCTTCGGCGAAACTCGCGATGTCTTGCGCGACCAGCTCCTAGGTGGGTTGTCCGAAGTTTCGCGCGAAGATTTAGAAAAAGTCATGATTGCCTACGAGCCAGTTTGGGCGATTAGTACCACTACCGATTCGCACATAGCCGGGCCGGACGAGATTGCTGAGACCGTGCAGTTTATTCGTCAGACTTTGGGTGATGAATATGGCAAAGACATTGCCGAGAATATCCCCGTCCTGTATGGTGGCAGTGTAAATCCGTCCAACGCTGGTGGGTATTTGACAATTCCGGGTGTAAATGGACTCTTGGTTGGCAGCGCGAGCTTAGTAGCGGATCAATTTATCGACATCGTAGAAATGGCTAAAAAGGTAAAATCGTAGCGATGAACTCGGGTACGGAGACGAAGAAGGATGCAAAGCTAGCTGCTGATGCAGCAGGTTTGGCCATGTCGGCTTCTGCTCCGACTGTCGCAACGGCCGCTCCCGCTACGGCATCCGATTCTGCCGTTGAGTCGCCAGTTACACCCGTACGCTCTGCCAAAGACGCCATTAATGCCATGTATGCACAAGATTCGCAACATCGTCTAAGCAACTATTTAGCATCGTCGGCCAAGGCCATTCTGAACGCTAACAAATCGACTAGCGAGCAAAAATCCGCCGCAAATTTGCATCACGGTTCTAATCGTCGTCAGATTGAGACAGTACGTCCGTCAGCTTCGGGATTATTAAAAACCGCCAAGGTAAAAGAAGTAATTATCCCAAGCGATACGAGCGCAGCCATGGACCCAGTGGCGCGCCAAGTCGCTCCAGCCACGCCGAAGCGAGTAGTGCGTACGGTCAAGTCCGTAGCGACACCCGTAGTGAAAACTTCTCTTAAGCTCGGCCCCAAAAAGGCTCCAACTACGATCGCTCCGCAGAATATTCGCCAAAATCGCTTGCAGCGAGAGAGCGAACTTCGTAGCCAAAAAGGCTCTACGGCTCTCGCAGAAATGTTGGCAAAACGCAAAGCCGAGCAGCCAGTTGCTGTGGCGGGGAAGGCAGCTCAGCGCCCGGCTACGGCTAAATCTACCGCACCTACGCCGGCGGTAGCTCGGCCAAAGACCCGTGCGCCCCGGGGGTTAATGCAAGACGTTATTCGCCCCACCAGACCAGTCCGGCCTACTGCGCCCGCACCTGCGCCAACCACCACTCCAGCGCCAGCGTCGCACCGCCATCCTTTCGACTCGATTAAACGTCGTTTTCGAGCTGCGCCCAAAGATTTTACCGCCGTACCAGAGACGCAAGCGGCTGGCTATACTAGTTATAGCACCGCTGTAGGAAATGATTATGATGTGCAACCGCCGCAGCCATCTCCGGAGTCGCTCCAGAAGCCGCCAGTAGAGATTTATGGCCTGATGGACGAAGAGCCGACCGGCAAGCGGAGTGATGGTCTAGGTGTAGTAGAAGATTATCAGCCTAAAGGCGGGCTCACCGAACAAAAGATCGCTCAAGGTAGTGGCAATCCAGCATCTCAAGGCAATCATAAGTCAGCGCCAAATAACAACCGCTACGCCCTAGGCGGACAATCACCGTTTTTCCTAAAATCGGTCAATGTAGAGAAGCGACCACTTTCGGATGCACCGAGCAAACGTAGCAAAGATCTGGCCGGTACATTATACGAGCAGCCTGGAAGCGAGCCACTAGGCCGCAAGAATGTCTACAATGCTCCCGAGAGCAAAAAAGCCCTGCCTACCAAGCCGACTGTAATTATTCCAGCCAGCCGCCGCTCTAAGGCGCCGTTGGTGTTCTTGCTACTCTTGACGGTAGTACTTGGCGCAGCCGTGGGCGGATTTATTTATCTTTTCTTCTTCCAGTACATGGAATAAGTCGACGTCATCGAATATTCTCAGAGATAAATGTTGTAAAAATTACAACGTTTTTGGATAGTGGTATTAGGGGGCTGGAGTTTAAATTGTGCAACAAAACGCTCAGTCGTAATGGCTAGAAGTGAGAGATATTGCTATAACCTTTTGCGCAAAACATTGTTGCGCCAAAACATTTCATCAGTTTAGGATCTATACTAGATGATCAAAATCAATCTTTCCAACTGCTTGGCGTAGCGCCGCCTTAGAACCATAATAGGTCGAAGTGCCAGGACTGTCGGACAACATATGTTGAGCATAAGGGAAGCAAGCTGCCTGCGCCAACTCGCCGCCTAGCACTTCAGGAAACCACGATATCTCTTCGATACTCACGTTTGTTAGGGGAATTTCCCAGGCTGTCGCCATTTCTTCGGGCATAAAAGTCAGTGAGAATAATTCACCGTCTTGTGCGATTTCTTTGCCATAAGCGATTGACGTGTTGCCTTCAATCCAGAGCTGCTCATCCAGAGTTCGCAACTTTGGCTGCGAAATATCTGCTTTGTAAGCCACGCGCCGTGCATCGGAATTGGCGATATCTACGAGCACTTTGCCTTCGCAGGTTGTGGTCACTACGGCACGACTAGCTTCAGCCGAGCGCAATCCGTGTTTTTTGTCGTAGCTGATAGTATCGCTTACGTAGTCCAAGATTACCCAGCTCATCAAGCCAGTTTGCTTATTCCTTGCGATTACATAAAATTCCGAACGAGCACCCCAAAAAGTGCTAGCATGGATGCGAAAAGTACTCACGATGCCGTAATATTTTGCTTCATCCCCGGCAAAAACGCAAGATTTGGTCGGCTCAAAACCTTCCGGCAATAAGTGTGTAACCTTAGTAGGGTCTTTAATTTCGTAAAACAAGAAAAAAGCATAAGGTTCCACGATAAATCCCATCTT
>CAZUNS010000002.1:0-8080 GCA_964621655.1 uncultured Candidatus Saccharibacteria bacterium
GGATGACCTTTAGAAAAGTTTAGGCTATCAAACATATGAAATTCATCATCTAGCTGCTGAGACTCCAGTACGTTAAAGCCCATGTCAGAATAAATATTCATCACGCGCTCCAGCTCAGTCATCAAAGGGTGTTTTGAACCTAGCTTAATCTGGGGCAAAGGCTGATTTGGTGCACACGGAGCTGAGACATCAAGCGGAGTCACATTAGCACTTTCTAAGGCTTCTTCGGCTTTCGCGATCTCGGCGAGTAGTTTTTGCTTTTTGGCGTTCATTTCCCGCCCAAAATCACCGCGTTGCTCGGGTGGCAGATCTTTGATCTTAGCGTATTCAATATTAAGATTTTTTAACTCGGATTTTAACTTCTCTAACTCTGACATATAATATATATTATAGCACATCTATGGGGTAGATTAGGCCAAGATTTTTAAATAACGAAAATACACACTAACGAGATGACTGCCAAAATAATCAAAACAAACCAAATCCAAGCAAATTTACCAGTTTTCTTGGTATTTTTGATATAATTGGAGTCATCCACATAATCTGGATCGTCTCGCTCGTCACTCTGGGCACGAGCTCGCAAATCGGCTGAGATTCTCTTATTTAATTCTGAATTACGATCCATGTCTTTCGACACCATTATGCCCATTCGTCCTCTTTCTTGATTAACTTGTTGCTCCTGTCTCAACTAGGCTATAGCAACATTAATTTAACTTTTTACTTTCCAATTGTACCACATATGTGCTATAATCAAAGAAATATTAGTTTAAGGAGGTTGTTTAATGGCCAGTCAAAAGCCTAAAAAATCGGGAAATAAAAACCAATCCCAGCCAGAATCGAAGAAGGATCTCAAGGATACTAAAACCGTCAAGGAGACCAAAGAAGTGAAAGAAATCAAAGCAACGAAAGAAACCGCCGAAAGCAAAACTACCGTTGTAGCTGAAACTTGCGAGAAACCACTTAAGGGTTTCTTTGCGCGCAAATATGATACCAACGAGAATATTCTCACCATTTTTAAGACATCGAAGATTTGGGGTGCTTTGTTGGGCGAAGTAGTTGGCACTATGCTTTTCGTGATGCTGATGCTTACTCTTGGTACTAACCCACTTTATCTCACTATGAGCGTACTCTGTGTCTTTGTTGTAATTTACGGCATTTCTGGCGCAAATCTAAACCCACTTATTACTGCTGGTATGATGGCTACTCGCCGTATGTCAGCTATTCGTGGCATACTTTACATGCTTGCTCAGCTGCTCGGTGCATGGTTGGGTCTAATCGTAATTAACGCTTTCCGTCTTGGCAGCGAGACCACTAGCGAGCTTCCAATCATGAGCGAAGTCACTGGCGAGGTTTTCTGGGCAGTTGCTCTAGTTGAGTTGCTTGGTGCTATCGTGATTGCTTTCTGCTTCGCACGCGCACTCAAGTTTAGCAAGAAAAACGCTTTGGCATTTGGTTTTACTGTAGTTAGTGGCATTAATCTTGCTATTATCTTCGGCATGGCAATTGCACAGAATTACTTTGGTATGCAATACAGCTTCATGTACAACCCTGTAGCTGCTTTGATGTATCAAATCTTGCCTACTGCTGCAGACAACTTTGGCGAGTTGGCTCAGATGGCTGGCTTGGCAATTGCAGCCTATGTAATCGTGCCAATGATTGGTGGCGTAGTTGGATTCTATCTTTCTGACTTCATGACCCGCTTGGCTGGTGATGGCTATAGCAATGATTGCGACCTTGAATGCAAAGCTTGCATTAAGAAATAATTATTGCTGATATTCTAAAAGGTGCTATTCTTATGGGTAGCACCTTTTTAGTAAAATGTGCTATAATGATTTTATGGTTAAAAACCAACGCAAACACGAACAAAAACCTGATACTACTGGGCCAACTCGCGGCCGGCATCCCATGCCAGCACTGTTGAGAGTTCCTTGTACAGTGCTTTTCTTGTTTGTGCTTTCGATTTTTTTCACCTGGTTTATTTTCTGGCGTACTAATCTTTGCGATGGTGATGCTGCTTGGGAATTTATCCAAGAAAAACCCGTCTTAACTATTTATAGCTTTTTAGTGATCTTTGCTTTACTCACCACGATCACTGCTATCACTTGGCGACCTTTTCTTACGTCTGGTATCTTTTTCTGTGTAATTAGTGTTATTACTTTTATTCATATCCAGAAGTTCCTGCTCCGCAATGAACCATTACTGCCAGAAGAGTTCCAGCTTGCCGACTCAGTTGGCAACCTTACTCAATTTGTTAATTCCGACGCGATTGCGCGTCTGATTTGGGGGGTAGTCTTTGTTTTGATTGGCTCAATTCTGACCGAATATTATGTCCGTAAGTTTGTTGGGCGCAATCCAAAGAAATTGGTTTGGTGGGATCGTTATGCCTTGGTACCACGCGTGACTTTTTCGATTTTATCACTTGCCTTATTAGCCGGTATCACTGGACCAATCTTGCAACGCAAAAACACCGATTGGTTAGAAGATCTTGATCTTATTGCCTGGAATCAGACCGACAATTATAGCAATAATGGGTTCATCATTGCATTTCTTTACAATTTGGGTAATGCACAGCTAGAGCCGCCTACGAATTATAGTGAAGATCGTATGGCTGAAATTGCAAAAAAATATCAAGATATCAAGGCTGCCGATAATAGTGAACGCGTAGCGTGGGATGATCAAATTGATAACCTAGTGATTATTCTTGGCGAGACTTTTTATGATCCAGCCTTGCTCACAAAGTATTATGATCACTACGGTGGCGACATTACACCAAATCTACATAAGATTTTCCGTGAATATCCGAGTGGTTATATGTATTCGCCTGTATACGGCGGCAATACGGCCAATGTGGAATTTGAAGTGCAAACCGGACTTTCTAACTATTGGGCGAATACTTTCCCCTACGTAAACTCATTGAGCAAGAGAAATGATGTACTAAGTGCCGCATCTTGGAGCAAACAATATGGTTTTTATGCGCAAGGCGTCCATTCTTATGATGGAGCGATGTATAAGCGAAAGATTGTTTATCCTAAAATGGGTTATGATATCTTTATAGACGAGAACACCATGCAATTTACCGACAAAGATGGCGATAGCAGTGTAATCAATGATGGTTCATTATATCGCGAGATTCTGTCAATACTTGAAAATAGTGATCAGCCACAGGTTATCGGCGCCGTCACTATGCAGAATCACGCACCTTATGCACAGGCCAATTATCCAAGTCTTGATTTCCCGCTCCGTGCACGCAAGGATGATTGGTTTGCGATTGAATCAAGTTTCCAAAGTATCCACAATGCTGACAAATATCTGGGCGAGTTTATTGATGCATTAGATAAGCTTAATGAGCGCACTGTAGTACTTTGGTTTGGCGATCATGCTATGGGCTCATTGGATTCTTACGTCAAGTCCGACAGTAAAGTTGAGCGCGATCTAGCGCATCTTACGCCGTATTTCATCTATGCTAATTTCGATATAGAGAATCCCTATACCACGCGAAAAGTCGCTCAAGAAAATGCCAAGCTTGGCTTCGAGCTTACGACACGCGGCATAGATCTGCCTACCATGACCCCAAATTGCTTGCTAAATACGGTATTTAATTTATTGAAGCTCGAGAAACCAGCTCTATTCTATCTTGTAGATAATGTCTGTGCTGAAATGCCAGTCTTGTCCTTAGCTTATCAAGATGGCAAAGATCTAAAATCCAGCCCAGTACTTTCTGAATACGAATTGGTTAATTACGACGTAATTAATGGCAAACACTATTGGGACGGTCGATAGTTTTCTAATCTAGTAAGATTAGTTGGGCTGTGCTATAATTGTCTTATGGTACTGTGGCGGAGTGGTTACGCAGCGGTCTGCAAAACCGCGTACACCGGTTCAATTCCGGTCGGTACCTCCATTTTTGTGTATAGATTAATGGGCCGCATCTTGCGACGTTTTTTAATTCAATATTGAAACGCAATACTATATATAATATATCAATAGCTGGCATATGTTATAATAAGCGTAATGGAAAAATTATCCCACTTCGAGCAAGAACAAAATCCAGATGTGCGGTTTTCGATCCCCATGACCGATATTCTGAAGGATCCAGTTCAAGCCGCTGAACTTTGGCCAGATGCTGCTACTGAGATTATTCCTCAAATCGAACAGCGCCAAGCTATCGCTAATTCGATCAATCAATATTTAGATAACTTTTATAATTCTGAAATCACTCCAGAAACTCATCAAGACTATCTTAGTGCTACTGGTGAACTACTTACTATGCCAGAATATGAGCGCATTGCTTTGTTTTTGCCATTTGAAAGTTTTCCGAGCCCGGATGATACTAGCATAGCTGCTGAGAGTTTTCGACAAAGTTATTTATCGGCTTGGCAAAATTTATTATTTTTGCAAGACGTGCGAGCGAGTTTTAGCGATGGTGATGTTTATGAATTGGATGCACGTCCAGGCGACCCTGAACATGTAGTTAAAGCCGCCCATCTAACACCTTTTTTGATTCGGGCACAGTTAATAACAACTTCAGATATTCTTGACATTATGGAATTTGAAGATAATGACCTACTTAGCTGGAGCTTCTTGGATACTTTGCCGATGATGAAAGATTTTGGGCAGGTTTCTCCGGTCGATGCGGCACGTTTCGCACAAATTCAACACGACTTACCAGAACGGCCGCCAGTGCTCCAGCCAACTTATATTTCGGCAGAACGCCAAAAATGGCTAGATGAACAAGCAAACCCAGTGCCCCGTCCTACCGTTTTTACCCCCGGAATGTTAACTTTGGGTGAGCCACTTTCTAGTCGTATTGATCAATTACGAGACGAGATTAATCTAGCGGAAAAACTTGCTAATATGCTTAGCCCTGAGCAAACCGCCAACGTAGTATTACTAGGCGGCTCTCGCCTAAAAGGTTATGGACGACCAGATTCAGATATAGACTTATATGCTTTTACTATGACTAAGGATGCCAAAACTAGCCCAGCTGAACCTATACTGCTTGACGATATTCCGAAAAATCCGCCAGCCTATGCACATGAGATTTTTGACATGATTTGGGCTGGAGATGCGACAATGGTTAAAAAGTTACAGCAAGAACTTGCACCAATCTACTTCCGAGAAGCTAACCCGCGAACTCGAAAATGGAATACTGAACGTATGGAACAAGATTTATTAGAATTCCGATTATTACAGAAGGGATACCCTAGGCTTTGTCCAGATACTAATCCTGAATATAAAAAATATCCGCAAATGGACGGACAAAGTGCTTTTTATGAAACTGGATTCCGCGTAATTGCGACTAAAATTTATGCTAATTCAATTTTTATTCCCAAAATAAGTCCCGACGCCGAGTAAAGTCAAGGATAGAAATAGGGCGCCCGAAACGGACGCCCTATCGCGATAAGGTTCAGTATTTTCTGATAGTTTACTTTGCAGCTAACTGTCGCTTAAAAGGTATCTAACTTGCGGCCAGTCAGGCCCTGAAAGCTGCGCGGGGTATCGGCGTTCGCATCGCCAATGGAAACACCCAGCTGCGCCCAGTCGATCATCATACCCACCTGATACAAGGATTTGAAGTAGCCGGCTTCAACATCTGCCGTCAGAGTATCGGACAGAGCCATGCCCAAAATAAACTGGACTAAGTTGTTCTCCATCCGAATCAAGCTGGGGCTAACATTGATACCCAGCTTTTTAAACAACTGCTCGCGGCTAGCTACGCCCAGCAAAGTGGGCAACTCGCGATCTTCCAGGATATCTTTGACCTGCATATAGTCGGTCGCAATTGCTGCCGCCGCGGCCGGTCCCACACCGCTCAAGGCGTGGTTAATTGCATTACGCAATTCATCACCGCTATCGCGCACAGCAGAAACGTCCGGAGCAACACAGACCGTCGGCGGCAACATAGCACCAGTGCCACCGCTATAGGCCTGAGCACTCAGCAGAGCAATATTGGTCTGAGCAGTACTCTCCCAAAGCTTTGCCCAGGTGTGCAGCTGACGGAAACATTCGGCTGCTGCCGGCCAGACAAAGCACTTCATTTTGTCAATGAGCTTTTTCCGCTTAGCCGCCGAGACAGCTCTTTTGCCACCAATTATGGCAAAGACTTCGGCATACTTGCCACGGTGGCTCGACATCTCGCGCAACCTGTAATAGGTTTCGGTAACTGTCTCATCGTTTTCTTCCGCGTACTTCTCGATCTCATCACAAATACGCTGAAGCAGGCCATCGATATCCAAACGATCAGCGATCGCCGCCCGCACCGCCGAGACATACGTGTCTTTGGTGATTTTCAGTACACCGCCGGCCTTCAGGCCAGCCAGCCAAGAATCTTCACTGGGAACTTCCGGCAGTTTAACGATGTCCATCATCGATATCATCGGCTGTCCTACCCCCATCATTTCGGTCGGTGCGGACGTAGTCGGCACGGTTCTTGTCATCGTACCTATCAGCTTGGCCAGCATCTTCTTGGCGGCCACCAGACTAATACCAGCTTCCCGCAGGTCCTTATCTTCCAGGATTGTCAGGTCGTCCACGCTGAACACACCCAGACCCTGAAGGTTGCCCATCACAGTGTCGATATTATCGACCTTGTACTCGGCCAGGAGATTCCGCAGGGCCGCCAGATTATCGCCGGTATCGGCGACGGCCGGCGTTACTTCCGCAGCACCAGTCTTGACCATGCCTTCATTTTTCAGTTCTTCGCTCATTTTTAGTTCCCCCTATAAAAATATTTTATTCTGATCATCCGGCCCATAGGAAATCATCCGTACCGGAATGTGCAGCTGTTTCCAGAACTCACTCGTAATGAGTTGAGTTAACTGATCACGGTCAAAGCTCGAAACATCGACCGTTTGGATGACTGGCCTTACGTTACGCAAACCTTCGGTCGTATACAAACCACTAAATTTCTCGTATTCGGCACAATATTGCCATTTACCAGATTTAAGGATTTGATCGGCCCAGGTAACACAGATACCGTCAAAGGCATCGAAGCTACCACTGCGGTCAACTGCGTAACGCAAAAGGTCAAAGTCAAGTGCGCCAACCCGTACTTTGCCCTGCCAACGATTTTCGTTTTTGTGACTACCCGGAAGCAGTTCACTCAGCATGTTATCGTTGTTGGTGGGTAACGGTCCAGCGCCGTGTCGAATAGCATAGGCTCGCGTTACGCCGAGCCGTACAATTTTGCCTTCATAGCCAGCATCGCGCAGATCCGTTATTACCTGATCCGGCAAAGTCCGAATCGCACTTACGTGCGGATGAAAACCTACTTCAGCGTCAGTCAGGACACCGTGTGAGCATTCCGCCACACAGTTACCATTCAATGACGCCAAGTATTGCGGCATCGGCGTCAAGGTGATGTCTTTTTGCGAGAGTTTCTCGAATTGCCGCAAAGTCCAATCGACAAAGCTATCGTCGTAGAGAGCATATAACAATTTATTTGCTTCCCCTTGGTCTTCCGGCAAAAAGTCAAAATTCCGATAGGATGCAAACTCTTTACGATAATACTTTGCGATCTCCTGCAGCTGCGAAAACACACTTGAACTTCTGCGCATAATGTAACTCATCTTGATTGGTGGCGGAACATCTTCCCCACGTCTCCAAGCTTCTGCCATTCGATAGGCCGCGCCAGCACCCGAGCCAACCGTACCACGCGGCTGATCCCTACGAATCAACTCGCGCAGCTGGCTAGCACACTTGTGCAGCGGCGTTGCGCAGATACAATTGGGGCTGATTGTCAGCAACTTATACGGGTTAGATAAACCCATGTGTTCCAATACGCCACCTTCATCAAGAATTGCGCAAGGAATCGTCACAAAACGCCTTGTGACATAAGTCGGGATTCCTTCCAGCGTGCCACAGCCCCAATGCGAGAAGCAAAACTTTTCGCCCGAGTCCGTCACTACGCCGTGAGAGCCCTGGCCACCACCAAATTTCAGGACAGCGCTGGCGTGAAAAGTGTTCGCAATCTTGTGAACTACGCCACCTTTGCCACCATCACCAGGGCCTAAATCGGTAACCAGATACAACTTGCTGATCATAACCAGTTCGGTCCTTCTTCCTGATCCGGATTCTGCGT
>CAZUNS010000002.1:8180-17425 GCA_964621655.1 uncultured Candidatus Saccharibacteria bacterium
AACTCCTCGCTTACCATATCCGTCAACGCCGATAAAAAATGCATGTGTCCGCTCCAGCAGATCCTGCACTACATCACGCACCGTCAGGCACGCAATGTCATTCTCACTAAAGTCGGCGAAGCCGTTCTCCCTGACCCGATCCAATACATCATCACCAAAGACACGCTTCAGCTGTGACATCTGGAAACACTGATGATATGGCGCGTCGCTCACGGTAAAGTGATAGCCTTTCAGACCAATCCGATTGATATAGGTACTGGTCAGATAGGCGGCTCCGAAGATACCGTAATGCGGATCTTCGGGGATATCACCACCGCCGCGCTCAGGCACCATATTGATCAAAGCCTCGACCAGCTTCTCAGAAGTCATTTCAAACTGGCCACGCTGGAAGATAAAGTCGTCTATCACATCGCCAAAGATGCCGACTGCATACTGGACGTCACAACCCGGCAATACCTGTTGCAACAGTCCGCAAGTGCTCGGCAGATTCTTCATCGAAATATCAACATTGTCGCCCATGCTACCGGTGGTATCCACATGTGTTTCCACCGGTACCGGCAAGCCAACTGTTACCATCCAAGCCTTCTTGCCGTTCGCCAACTTTACCGGATCAAACCGCATCAACGAACGCCGAATCGGGTCGTTAGACGGATCCACCAGCGGCGATAGTTTGCCGGTGTCTCTCGCCTTCTGTTCACTAGCTTTAGTGACATGCACGTCACTAGTGACGCCAAAGCTACGCCTTGCGCTCCAATAGGATTCTTCCGACAGTATTTCTCTACCCATAATTTATTCCCCCCTTCTAAATTGTATGAGTTGTAAATGGATGGTCATGGCAAGGTTTACCCCACGAAATATCAGCATCAACAGGATAAACTGTAAAAGGATGATAACCTTTGTTCCATGCATCATCAACGACGCCGTAAAACGCCCGGTGTGCATTGTAGGCATCATGGTAATTACGATAAAACTGACGTCTCAGAAACGCCATGTCGTACAGAAACTGAATGTAAGTAATCTCTTTTTCTTCGTTTTCTTGATACGGATAAGAGTACGTCCAGCCAGTTTCGTCATATCGTACATCCAGCAAGTCCAACCCACATCTCCCAATTCGAGAAATGTTTAGGTTGAAGTCTTCCTGCTCGATGGCATAATACTCATTGAGCGCATTGCTCCAGTCCAACAACACCAGATGATGATGCTCTGGACCCAGCAAGAACTTTGCCATAGTCATCGAAACCTGTACTTTTGCTGACGCACAGAACGCCAACAACTTCAACATACGCCCAATGATCCAAGCACTCGTCTTCAGATCTACGCGCTGCTTCTGCTGCACGATCTGCCCCAAGGGCATCAGGTCAGCAATATTGGCTCCGACAAACTCCAGTACATTCGCGCGGCGCTTACCTTGCTCAGTAATGATAAAGCTTTCATGCAAGATTGGAAACAACCAATCATAATGCAATCGTCGGTTCATTAGCTCATCGCGACGCTGGTCGAATTCTTGGAGTTCTTCCGGGGTTGGTTTCATTTCGTGCGGAGATCTAGTTTCTCCTTGCATTTTTCGCATCTCGCTAATCACGTTATGCCTAAATATCCCAGACATCGCATCATAAGCGTTACGCTCCTGATATTTAGTCTCTTGTGCATTCGACTCTTTTTCTAAGAGTTGCAATATCTCGGCAGCCCGTTCCATAGCAGGATTATCGGCCACCGTCGCTGCGACACTCAGAATGTACCACACGTCTTCCGAAGTATGGCAGAGATAGTAACGCACGGTCGCGGTCTCTGCGATGCGCCTTACAATTTGATAGTCAGCACGTTCGCCCGAAATCACAATTTGTTTGGAGTTCTCAGGCGTATGCTCGTCATTCAAGAATTGCAAAACTTTCATCTCGCTTTCATAAAATGTCGGTGGTTGCTAAGTTCTCAAATTAGTTTATCACCTTCTTTCATATTGGATAAGTTGTAAATGGATGCGAATCGTCCAGGAGCCGTTTATCAATACAATCGAGAAATGTTTCATGTAGCACGTTCGTGTTATTTTCCGAAAAAGGGTACATTTCGCGCCACAATATAGCCATACAGTGCAGAAAACTAATATAGTCATCTCTCGTCATCTCATTTTCCTGACACGGATAAGGATATCTCCAACCATCTTCATCATACTGCGCACCAAGCAAGTCTAGCCCACACTTCCCAATATTGGAAATGTTCAAGTCGATATGTTCTTCGTCTGCATATTGAGAATCACACATGATTGCGCTACTCCAGTCCAATAGCATCAGCTGATGACGCTCGGGACATATGAGAAACTTATCCATCAACATAGGAGTCGTTACTCCAGATTCTGTGATAAAAACTAGCAGCTTTATCATGCGATCAACAATCCAAGCGCTAGTTTTTAAATCTACACGTTGGTTCTGTTGTGCAATTCGTACTAAAGGCATTAGGTCAGCAATCTCCAACCCGCTAAAATCTAGTACATTGACACGGCGCTTACCCCATAGAGAAGCAATAAAGCTTTCCTGCAAAAGTGGGAATAGCCAATCGTATCGTTGTCGCTCATCCATTAGCGTCTCGCAATACCTACCCCACTTCTGAAGTTCTTCCAGAGTAGGAATTACTCGGATGCGGTGGGCGGCGGCAGCATCTGGGTTTAATCCACGGGTCATCATATTGAGTTTAAGCTGACGACTCTTTACTTTTTCAATCTTGTGACTATGCAATGCACTCTCGCGGTCGCCCGCTTCCTTCTCTAGATGTTGCAAAACCTGCGCAATCCGTTCCATAGCAAAATTATCTGCCATCGAAATGCCAATGCTTAAGATTCGCCAACTACCTTCCGTAGTACGACAAAGATAGTACTTTGCTGATGCGGTTTCTGCCATTTGTCTTACGAGTTCGTACTGTGTAAGCTCACCCGGAATAATGGTTTGCTTAGAATCGTCCAGTTCTTGCTCGCTTTCCAAGAATATCAAGATTTTCTCACCTCGCTTTCATAAACTATCAGATTGTTAAATAACCAGGAAGTTTTGACTGACATTGTTTTTAGACATGCCAAAAGTTCCTTCTGTTTAATAGTAGCATACAATCGCAAAATGTCAAGAGCGCTCAAGCGAGCCGGGCTCAGTCATAACAAGAGTTGGATCTAAACATATCCTGATCTTACGTGGACTTGTTGAAATATCGAGAATTATATTATAATTATTCGAAGTTGCTTATAATTAATAAAAGTAGCCTTTGCAATCTAGCGCAGAAAATGCTGTTCCGAAAAGTAGACTAAGCTAGCTGCCGTAACTATACCAATGACGATTAGAAAAACGAGATACGATTGATTTCGACTTGATTCAGTCGCGGTATCATGCTCTACGGTGTTGCCCGTAGCTGGTAAAACCGTATTCTCGATAGCTTCTGCTGACTCGATGACGTGAGCTGTTTCGTCATTACCTGGCTCATCGGCTGGTCCTTCGATCGGTTCTTTACCCGATTCATCTTCGAGCAGGGCTTCACCGTTTGCTTCTATATCCGACTCTGGCTCAAGGGTATCCGACTCTGATTCGGAAGTCTCTAGGGCATTGTCTGGATGCTCGCCAGGATTATCGGCTAAGAGTTCTTCGGAAGCTGGGTTTAAGGGATTTTCTGAGTTTTCTGTTGAATTATCTAAAGCAAGGATGTTTACTAGATCACGCGGGCTCATTACGCTAATCACAGACTGCAACGCTCCCGTACGTGGCACTTCCACATCCGTATTGCCCCAATCTTTAATACTAATATATTCCATTGGTTTTTTAGCGGCATTACCCCGAAACGCTTGATAACTAAGGATACTACTCACTAGAAAAGCCGCTAAAATCGCCAAGAGCAACCCCTTACGCCGCATTAAGTAATCCCAAATTTCAATCATAATTACATTATAGCATATTCAAGTATTTTTGCAACTATTATGACATGGTGTTTATGGTTAAACTATCCACCCCAACCAAAAGGGTTCGAGAACTCCGAAAGACAAAGCCCTAGTTGACGATGTTTTTCCTTTTGAGTATCTTATGTTATAATAGACTTATGAAGAAGTTGAATACATCGCCAATCAGCGGCATGCAAGAATTATTGCCTAATCTGCAATCGGAGTTTAATCGCCTTAAATCTGGTATTGCTGCGGCTTTTGCCAAACACGGATTTCGACACATCGAGACGCCGACGATTGAGCGCAATGAGATTCTTCTGGCTAAAGCTGGTGGCGACACCGAGAAACAGATTTATAAAGTAGTTAAGACAGCCGAAGCCAGCGATGATGCTGATCAGGCTTTGCGTTTTGATCATACCGTACCGCTTTCTCGCTATGTTGTCGAACATGCTAATGATTTGACTTTTCCCTTTAAGGTTACCCAGACTGGTCGCAACTTCCGTGGTGAGCGCGCCCAAAAAGGTCGTTTTCGCGAATTTTATCAATGCGACGTTGATGTGATTGGTTGGCAAACTTTGCCAATCGCTTATGATGCCGATGTAATTAGCACCTTGATGGACGCTCTATTGGTCTTGCCGTTCCCGCAGGTAGTAATGCGGGTAAGCAACCGCAAATTACTCTCGGGACTATTGCAAGCGCTAGATTTGACTAATAAATCTACAGAGATTTTTAGTATCATTGACCATGCCGAAAAAGTCCCCGCCGAGACTACGAAAGCTGCTTTAGCTGAACTAGGACTAAGCGACGAAAATGTTGTAAAAATTACAACATTTATGCAGATTCGTGGCTCGCGTGAAGATGCGGTCGCTCAGCTACGCGCTTTAAATATTACTGATCCGGTCTTTCTGGAAGGTGTTGATGAGCTCGACCAGGTATTAACTCTGCTTGAGCCAAAAACTTCTGAGCGAATTGCCGCGATTGCCGACACGATGATCGTGCGCGGGCTAGATTATTATACGGGTACCGTCTTTGAAGCTATAGCGCCAGATTATCGCGAGATTGGTTCGATCTGTGGCGGTGGACGTTATGAGAATTTGGCCCAGAATTACACCGACCAAGCTCTTCCAGGCGTAGGTGGCTCGATTGGTCTAACACGGCTCTTTCACGTCTTGAGTGAGCGTGGTTTAGTCCAGGCTTCTACCGCCAAGCCAGTTGACATTTGCCTTGTGCCGATTTCCCCGTCCGAGTACTTACCGGCTGAACAGTTAGCTGAACAGTTGCGCCAGCAAGACAAAAGCGTCGACATTAATCTAACCGACAAAAAACTGGGCGACAAGCTCAAATATGCCAGCAAAATCGCTAATAGTGCTATCATCATTGGTGAAGACGAAGTCAGAAACGGTAAGTTTACCATCAAAAATCTTGAAACCGGCGCACAGAGCGAGCTAGAGATTACGCTTTAGGCCTTATCAGTGCTTACTATTGAATCATGGCGCTTGCCTAGTTATTGAGTCCCGGTTTGTTCCGCCTAGTGTTATTGGGTGTCACGCCAAGCCGAGAATACTTGCTGAAATCTCAATTCGGCTAGATTAGCAGTAGTGGCAGTTTATTCCAGATCCTTACCTAGCCCCGCGTCGAGATAACGCTTAACATATTCCCAATCCCAGTTATTATCAAACCCGGATGTCGTGAAGCGATTAAACTTAAACGTCGGCATACCTTGCGATACTGGTATGGCTTTCTTGGTGTTGGCTACAATTTCTTCTACCGTTTCGTGATTGGCTAGACAGTTATCAAACTGCTCGCCTAAGCCGATTTTGTGCCCAATTTGCTGCCAATAGTCATCCGGCATGTCTTTGATCGGCGTGGCGGTTTTACTAACACCAATGCCTTTGGAGTGATAATCGTCCCAAAGTTGCGCTAAAGCAGCATGATAATACTCCCAGAACTTGCCTTCGCGCATCGCGCAATACGCGCCTTCCGCCGAGTCGCGCGACGACTGATGGTCGCTACCTTCGTACAGATAGTCTGTCAAACGAACTTCAAACAAAATATCGTTATCGGCGATATACTGGTCAAACTCCGCCTGATGGTTCATAATTTCGCGCGAGAAGACATCGCAATACGGACACATTAAGTCGGTGTACATAATATAGTAGTTCTTAGCTTCGAGATTCCCTACTGTGGTTTCTGGGTTCCAGACTTGATCGCCCGGAGTAGGCTTAGACGTCAGACTCGTGATAATCAGCACGCAAAACAGCGCTGCTACCACCACAATCGCCAAAGTCCGCCAAACGCGCGCTTTGCTATTTTTCTTCTCGTAATCGTCCATTATTTCTCACCTTTCTTAGGGTTAGCTTCGTTCGTTAATGTCTTCTGGGCATGGCGTTTCTCATATTTTTCGCTCAAAGCTAGGACATAAGCATCTTTGCCGATTCGTTTCAGCGTAAAAAGGGCTAGGATTACTGCGCCAATCGTCAATATTCCAGAAATCGCCCCAGCCAACATATAACCACTCGAGCTAAAAACCGTGCCGATAATCGGCATTAGCAGAGTGGTACCACAAGTCGGGCAGCCTGAGCCAAGAATAGCCAGCCCCGCTACCAGCCCCGCGCTTTGTACGTTGTCAGAATTGTGCACGTCGGCCAGTAAGCGTTCGCGGCGACTGCGGCGCTTTTTCTGCCAGACAAAGGCCACCAGTCCAATCAAGATACTCTGCAAAACAACAATCAAGAATGTGACCAGCCAATCCCAAAAATTACGGCCCACGCCAAAAATCGCCAAAAAGCTATCCCAAATAATCGAGAGTTTGCCGGTAAAATCAGTCGCCCAGAATAAGTTAAGCGCGGCCGAGCTGCTAGAGAGTAGGTTCATTAAAACCCCAAAGATTACCAAACTTACTAAACTCACTACTAGAAATCTGGGGCTGCGCGTCGCCAGTAGTACCCCCGAAGCCGCCATTTTCCATTCGTCTAGCCAACGATCGAGCTTGGCGCCAATTTTCACTCCACTTGTCATACTTCTATTCTAGCATAATAAGTTCAAATATACCAATAAATTCGGTCAGGTGAATATTGTCTATTTTGAGTCTTTGCTTTTTATCCATCGCTGCTAGGATTTTTGTTTTAACACTAAAACCAAGCCTAGCCCTTCTCAGAGCTTATACTTTCATTGTAGCACACTTGGCTATTTTTGTCAATAGTAGAATGTTCGGTTTTTGGGAATTTACAGGGGTAGTTATGTGGAAAAATTGTTTGAACTTTTGCATAAAAACCACTAATTGCAATATTGACGGCCAGCACAAGCGTGATAAAATAGAATTAAGAGTTCGGACGAAATCTGACGTTGAGGGTCGCCTGAATTCGAAAATACAAATTCTTTAATTGCAACTCCTTGCAATTAAGTTAATAAATGGTGGTATAAATGCGCCAAAACTTATAAAATCCCGCTGGTGAGCGGGATTTTTGTGATATGTTTTACGTCTCGTATTTAGCGAGATGCTGCAGGTTGTTTTTGATTGGCTAGTTCAAACTAGCATAATCTGGCGTGTTTGACAGATTATTTTTGCAAGGAAATATTGTAGCTGCGATCGAGTAAAGCCAGAATCTGCTCCGTGTCCATGCTGTCGTCGAGAACAATAGTAATCCAGTTATTCTTGTTCATATGATAACCCGGAAAGACATTATCGTTGCTCTCGGCGAAATCAAGTGCTTCGTGTTTTTGGGAACGGAGATCGATAATCTCGACTTCTTCATCGGAAGTCTGGCCAGCAAGTTTATTGCGCGGAATTACTAGCAGCAACGCATACCATTTCTGGTTTTCCTTGTTGCGCCAAATCGCATTTTTGGAGAATTTTTGCCAAAGAAACTCTAGCTCATCACCATATTGCTTGCGGACATAGGTGATAATTTCTTTAGCCTGCTTAGACCGGAAAACTTGTTCGTTCATGGTTTTGTAATTCTTTGAGCTTCTTGATATGCTTATTATATCTAGTATCATGAAAATATCAAGGGTGCTAAATAGGTTAAGATGTTGGATGTGCAATATTGAGTGATTTGCTTGGGTGTTCTGAAGGATCCGCTGGCGCTCGCTAGAGCGAATCTCCTACGGAGCCGTAGTCTAGACTCGCTCCAGCCGAGAGATGTTCGTTAGTACAGAGTTTCAAGCCTTCGGAAAGTTAGCTGGAGTAGGCGATGCAACGGATAGAGCGACCTGAATATCTGTAATTATCGTCCGCCGGAGAGAGTGTGTTGTTACTACTATTTAGATAGAGAGCGTAAGCGCTGTCTGAACTGGATGCCGTACGAGACCAATAGCTGGCGGTGCTTCCAGGGCTGTAGAACCCTGAGACGCTGATAACCCCGGCACGGTACCAGTTGGCACCACCTAAGGTGAAGTAAGCTGGAGGACCGGGAAAGATATTGCTAGACCAGGAGACAGAGTTGATACTAGAAAGTCCGGCGAGATTAGCAAAATCATTACCAGTTTGGGAAGACGCAGTATTAGTAGCTATAGTTTTGCCACTTCTAGGTAGCTTCCATCCTAGTGGACAGATGCTGCTTGATGCATTACTATTACTAGTAACGCCAGAACAAGTACCGGCGGTAGCAGCACACCAAGAGTAATAGTAGCCGTATTCAGGTTGATAACTTGTGCCGCTGCCAGCACTTGGGTCTTTAATGAATTGTGCTGAGCTGTCTGTACTAGACCAACTACTGACCGACGTTCTCTCAGTAGCACGACCAGCAGGATAGTTGGCGACATCAGAATTAGTTGATGTTAGGGAGACATTCTTTAGGTCTAGTTTTAAGTTATCTACCATCCAACAATGGCCATCTTGGAGTTTTTGGATAGTATATGATACATAAGGCTGAGAACCACGAGCGTCATATAGGGTAGTTCTATCACCAACCGAAGCAATTTTACAGATTATCGGAGTCATATCTTGCATATTAACAACGCCAAATGCAGTAATCCCCCATACAGCGGTCAAGGTTATATTCGGATTGGTTGGAGTTAGGATAATGCTATCGCCTGGATAATAAGCAACGGTAGACCCGCCAGTATAAGTCCAACCATAGAAGTAATGATTAGCCCTGGTTGGTATTGTGTCAGGAATAGTATAACTATAACCTGTAAACGTAGGGTCATTCGTAGCAAGACTCATATTCTGTGGACCATTAGTACCACCATTCAGGTTATATGTAACTGAAAGATCTCCGGTCAAGGCTTTAGGTGTCACTGCTAGATTTAACTTCACATTTGCTTTGTAATGTCCTTCGGCCGCATTCTGATCAAACTTAGCGGCAAATACTAGTTTACGAGTAAAGTTAATAGA
>CAZUNS010000003.1:0-8041 GCA_964621655.1 uncultured Candidatus Saccharibacteria bacterium
TCTTTTACCCGAATACCCGGAAGGGTGGCGCGTACCGTTTCCAAGAATTTTTCTGCGATACCAACCCCGCTTACCGGCGGGTCCCGCTCTAGGCTGCGATAAAGCAAGCTATAGCTCAGTTCATCACGATTCCCGAAGTCAAAGAAATAATGTAACTCGCGCTCCGGCTGAAGCGTAAGTACCTGCTCGAAAGCGCTAGTCAAGGCGAGTCCATTAGTTAGGTGAGCAAAATCATCGGCCAGCTCCGGCGACGCCCATGTCTCGTACTGCGCACAATATTCGCCATAGTCAAAATACGGCTGCGCCGTGCCATACGCCGGCACACAGCGCCGAATATGTACCCGCCAGTAGCCATACGCATCGCTCACAAATCTAATCTCTCCGCCCCGAATTATAGAATTCATGTATGCTAACAGCTCGTTGCGGCGACTATCCGACAAGTGACGATATTCCAACTGTTGCGTGCCAAATTTAAATTTGTCAAGCAACGACCCACCATCGACATCCTTCAGCTCCAAATCCGTGTCGAGTCCATAACATTTGTCCGGCACGAGTTCGAGGCTAGCCCGACATTCATCAATCAAATGCTTGGCAATTTCGTCCAGCTGCTCGTACCACAAATGGTCCCGACGACGGTTTTCCTGCACCAAAGCCGGAAAATCCAGTTTATGAATTACACTGTTATGCTGCAGGGGTCTTGAGTAGACGAGCTCACCAGTGTGTTTCCTAGGTTCATCAGTGTCACTCTCAGTGTCACCACTATTATGCCACACAACTCGGCAAGTTGGCGCAGCCTTAACAGTGGCACCCGAGCGATTCAGCTTTTTGGCAAGGTCACGCCGAAACACATAGTAAGTTTTTGCCAGCGCAGTATCCAGAGCAGCCTTAGCTAAATACCGCTCTTTTCGATTGGGGTCTATCCAGACATCAATTCCACAGAGCGATCTTACCTGGCGTCGTACGGTTTCAACATACTTTGGCTTATTGTTGTCCCAGAAGACGTATCCTTCGGCACAAAAGTCCGTTACATCGCTGACACCGACGCTCATGAGAGTTTTCCGCCAAAGGTTGGTATACATTGATGTAACCACTTGCTGCGCTTCGTTTTCTAAATATGTTCGGTTCTGTTTGGCGTCTATCTCCGCTCTCGCGGCGATCTCCTGCAGTTCTTCGTCGTATTGCGCACGCAATGCTCGCAAACGCTGCTGAATTTTCAAAAAACATCATTCCTTTCTTAATAAATGTAAAAGAGCTCCCACGTGTCTATATTATATCATATTATATTTCTAGAGTCCAACATTTGAGCCTAAGTTCAATCTTCAAGTGCAACATACCTGGGACAAAAGTTAACAAAAGGCAACATTTTATACGCGATACTTCACGGAAATTACTCGACGTTACCCTGGAAGTAATTTATAATAGATTTAGGCAGTTTTGCTGCACATTATACAAGATTGGAGTGTAAAATTCGTGGGTTCCGTCATAAAATTCGTGGTGGCTATCTTTGCACTAGGTCTATCGTTCGCGTTTTTGGGAGTTGGTTGTTTCTGTATTAAAGCCGCAGTTAGCAAAAATTATCGCAATTCCGCCGCACGCAAATATAAAGCGTTGTTCTTGCTGATCGGCGTTATGTTTGTCTGTGCCAGTATCATTGTCTTTGCGTGTGCAGTATAAAAATTCTTCACGAATGGAGAAGCAAGATTTTAAGGAAGGTGATCAAATGTTTCGCACAAGACGTCTTAATGACCCACCGCCAATACCTTACTGCGTAAAATTCGGAGCACGTGGCGGTTTTCGGATCGCCAAACCAGAGACGAGCGTAGTGGATTTCTCGTTTGTACGCGATCGAGACGCTCCGCCGCCTAACCCTTACTGGGACCCATCACCAAAGCTCATCGAGCGAATGCTGACTCTTATTAGAGACAAATAAGCACTTATCTTGTAAAATCCCCTGGTCTATAGACTGGGGGATACTTTTTGCTTTAATATTTCCTACCCGTAGTAGCGACTTAGCGCATTGCCACTACGCCACCAAGCTCGTCCGTACGGATATGACGAATCGTATCTTTGGCGTCGACGCCTAGTTTTACCTTAGGATTCAGAATATTGTGCGGGTCAAAGGCTTCTTTGATACTAATATACAGTTGTTTTTCGTCTGCGCTCAGAGTATTAGCCGTCATCAGAGCTTTTACGCGTCCCTCTGGACCATTGCCAGTGATTGAGCCATGACAAGATTCGATGAGTTGCGTATATAGCTGGATAAACTCAAGCATTTTTTTGCGGTCAGCTGCTTGCCGACAGTCTAAATTCGGCCGTACATAGTAATTAGATGTAGCAAACGAGCCAAATAGCGGCAATTCTAAGCCTAACTTGTCTTCTAAAATCTTCAGGCCGTCGAGAAAAGCACTAAAGTGCATACTCGGCACAAAAATATCATCAAGAATTGGCGTGCGTTCGCCGCCTTTATCGTGGTTGAGATAGGTTAGCAAAGCGTTGTCAACACATTGGAAAGCATCCATATTCTCTCTAGTCTCTTGAATATAGAAAGTACCCGGCGGCAAAGCTTCTAGGCAACGCTTGATGCGTTGCCTAGTACGCAATTTGCCGTAACCAAAATCAATCATCACCAACATGCCGCGACCAATCTTTCGTACAAAAACATCTGGTTTTTTGCCACGATCTGCGGCTTGTTCGATAATGCGCAAATCGCAAATCTTAACTGTCGCTGGCTCTAAATCACAAGCGTAGTTTAGGAAGCGCTGTGCGGATTTCAGTTCGTGGAACGAGACGAGCAAACGGGCTGATTCTGGCGGCACCGGCTCGACTTTGAGAATAATATCCGTAATAACACCCAAAGTTCCCTGCGACGCAAAAAGTAGCGGCAATAAATTCACCGAGTATTGCTCGCGCACTCGTACGATATTAGCGTAGCCCATCGCGTCAAACGGTCGCATCAAACGGTCAAGAATTGTATCGTCGTATTTATCTAGCACTTTACTCATTCGGCGATAAAGCATACCGTCCGGAGTGTCTTCGCCAGCTTTGGCTTCTGCCGTATGCAAGCCCACTGGCATTAGTTGAGCCATATCACCATTTGCCATCACGATCTCGGCTCGCTCGACATAACGAAAGATCCCGCCATACCGACCAGCCATGTCGTCACTCGGACAATCAGCAATTAAGCCGCCTAAAGTCATATTTGGATTATAATCCACGGGTAGCCACATGCCATGCAAACGCAAAGCTTCATTTAGCGCACCCAAAGTCATACCAGGTTGCACACGTACTAAGCGCCCCCGCACGTCAATTTCTTCGATGTGATTGAACTTTTCCATCGAAATAATCAAGCCGCTCCCAATACTCGCGCCAGTCTTACCCAATCCTGCGCCGCGCACTGTCACTGGCAACGCAAAATCTCGCACTGCTAGCTGATCCGCAAATCTTAATAACTTGCGCACATCATCTGTGCTTTCGGGGATTGCCACCAAGCGCGGCATGATCTTGAGAATTGAGCGGTCGGTAGAATATTTCTCACAAATCGACGACCGATCAAAAACATTGCCGATGACATGCCGATTTAGATATTCTGCTAGTTTGCTCACCCAACCACCTGTTTAACTTATACTTTATTATAGCACAGCATTTTGCGTAAAACTAGTGTTTTTTGTGATTATTCGCTTATCTCAAGCCTGCTATCCGATAATAGTTGAAGTCATGGACAAATATTCGTTTTTATACTATAATAATAGAATGTCGAAGATGGCTTATCGAGAATATACTCCTAAAAAGTGCTGGGTTGGCGAACAGCAGAAGATTTGCTATGCCACGCGTGAAGAAGCTGAAGCCGCTGCGCTAGTCGCTCAATACGATCACGGTATTCCCAAACTTGACGTTTATAAATGTGAATACGGTGATCATTGGCACTTAAGCTCACATCAAAAACACTTAAATCTATAGGTTGGCCAACCCTGCCTTTTATTGCTACTATAAACTGCTATTTGCGGAAGTTAGACTTATAACACGCCGACTGGTTACAACTACCCGTATCTGGGGCTTTCAAATCACCGGTTTCTTTGGGTTTGTCGATCGCCTGCGCTGAGCTCTCAATCGTTTGCATAGGTAAATTTAGGATTGGCGGATTAGATGAGCCGGGTTGTGTACTACCTGAACCTTGTTCAGGAACGGTAGTAGGTTGATCAGTTGGTTTGGTGGGGTCTTCGGGATCGTGATTGGGCTCTGGCGGAGTGATGGGGTTTGCAGGATTCTTATTTAAATTATCATCTCCCTGCTTGTCGTTGCCGTCATCATTATTGTTTTTATTGCCGCTATCATCATTTTCGGTAGTACGGGCCGGAATTAAGATCTCCCGCGCTTCACCCCGATAGCCATTTTCTGCGAATGGTACTAATCTTAAAGTAAAATCTTCCAGACCTTGTTTTACTGTCAAATGGCCGCTCTCGCCGTCCAAATCCACAAAGCCCGCAGCGCCTTCATCGTGCATTGCCAAAACCGACGTCGCATCAGTCGTAAAGTCAATCTCGACCTGCGCATTGGATTGATCGACGGTAGAAGTTAAAACATTAACTTGCGTAGTTACTGGGTCGAGTTCTGGTACAACTTGCACGTGCGCCGACATTGTACTACTTCCTTTATTATCACTTATTCGCACCTGAATATAACCATCAAATTCTTCGTCATAAGTCTTCGTGATTTGTGCACCACCAGCCACAAACTTGTTAGTGCCGTCTAGATCCCATTCATAACTTAGCTCGCCATCACCGAAGCCATAGGATTTACTCGCGTCAAAAGTAATACTACCGCCAACCGTATTAAAATATTCTTCACGGTCGAGTCTTGCTACTGGACGATAATAAATCATCTCGCTAAGATCGGACAAGTTGTCATTAATATCAAAAACCCTACCGTTTGTAGCTTCGGTTAAAAATTGATACTTACCTAATTTGTCAGTCTTCGTAATTACATAAATATTAACTGGGTCAATCGATAGACTTAAGTCAATGATCTCTTGTTCGTAAATTCCACCTTTGTCCGGAATATGATAAAAATCATCAGTCAGCACCACAATCGTCTTGGTTGCGCCATTACGCCACTCCACTTCCTTCATTACAGTCTTTAAGGCATGGAGCAGAGACTCTACTAGGTCTGTACCACCATTGACTGTTTGTTTAATATTGTCGAGACGATATTCCAGTTCTTTCTGATCACAACCAAAATTACAATCCCGCTTTGGATAGTAATTTTGATAAGCATCTCGATATTCATACAAGGCCACGCGTCCGCCGGCATTTAAGACTTGCGTTCCGAGCGATAAAGCTTCGGCTTTATACTTATTGATCATGTCGAGCATGGAATTGGTCGTATCAAACAACAAAACTAAATCGTGAAGATTTTTGTATTGTTCGGAAGTAGGAAAATAGCCTGACAAAGTTACCATTAACTTTTGGCGAATTGTCCGAGCAGCTTCTCGATACAACCCGCTTGACTCATAACTTGTATGGTCGTCGATGTTCATACCTGAACTACACATAATGTCATACTTATTACACCAAAGTCCAACTTTCCCTTCTAGCTCTGGTCGATGATATGGGTTTGTACCATTCAAGATTCCAGAATAAGCATGACAATCTGGTACATATTCGCGATAAGACGAGAAAGACTCACTACTGCGACAAGCCTGCGGCGCAAAGCCACCGTCACCCCATGTCAGTTGTCCTTCGGGTAGAAAAAGTTTGGGATCGCCAAATAAGGACATGTAGATAATTTTATCGGCGGGGTAGTTTTTGGTATTTTTCAAAATCGTCATTGCACCTTGCGAATAGCCGCCCAAGACATATCTTGTATTAGGACAAAGTTTTGTCGACTGATCGAAAAAGGCGGCCAGCTCCGCTGCGCCTTCACGCACGCTATTGCCAAAGAAATAACCTTCGCCGCCATATAGAAAGGCATCGACTAGATTAACATAACCCCAAAAATCCCCAGCAACTGGTACGGCTTGATACTGGTGTCCGCCCTGCGGTCTATCACCTAATTCGTAAAAGTCATAAGTAAAAGTTGAATCGATGATTTCTGCAATAATAGACTCGCGCCAAGCAGTATAACTCGGTCCAAACAGTTCTTCACCCGAACCGCGCGCAAAAATAAACTGCACATCTACACAATCTCCTATCTCCGATAGGGCTGTCGCTTGATTAGCTTGCACACAATCTCCGCCTATAATGCCAATTACTAGCAAAGCCGCCCAGCAAAGTCTTTGCCAATGTATTTTTAACTTGTTTCTGCGTTTGTAATTTCGCATAATTTCTCCTATTTAAAAAATAATAGGCAGAGTATAACAAAAAATTGACAAAACTAACAAGCACTAGTGTTTTCAAAATGCTATAACTTTAGCATAAACTTTTTCTGCGCAAAATTAGATGGTTTATTTTTTAGCGCAAGTGGAATCAAATTAAGCAAAAGTGGTTTCTACCATTCAATTTCGGTCAGATTATGTTCGCGCAAAAATTCATTAGCTTTGAGAAAATGCCCATTACCAAAGAATCCGTTGTGTGCCGAAAGTGGCGACGGGTGCGCCGACTCTAGAATGAGATGCTTGGTAGGATCAATAAGATTTTTCTTACTACGCGCATCACGTCCCCATAATAAAAATACTAGGTGCGGACATTCTTGATTCAGATATTTTACAGTTGCTTCGGTAAAAACTTCCCAACCCTTACCGCGGTGCGAGCCGGCTTTGTGCGCTTCGACAGTTAAAACATTATTGAGCAACAACACGCCCTGATTCTGCCACGCTTTGAGATTGCCGGTTTGATTCTGATGATGCCCATACTCGTTATCAATTTCTTTATAGATATTGATTAGTGATGGCGGAATTGGTTGGCCATCTGGTACTGAAAACGCTAAACCATGCGCTGCACCTGGCGTATGGTAGGGATCTTGCCCGAGCACCACGACTTTGACTTGCGTTAGATCGCTGCTAAATGCACGGAATACTTGTACTTTGGCTGGAAACACTCTCCTAGTCGCGTAAGCTTCGCTTAGGAAGGCGCTAAGTTCTTGAAAATATGGTTTTGCAAATTCTGATTGTAAAAATGGTTTCCAGCTTTCGTGCATATAAGTTATTCTTCAGTTTCTTTAACTTCTTTAGACTTTTTGCTATCCGCAGACTTAGGACTAGCATCAGTAGTTTTAGCCGATTGAGATGTTGTGGACTTCGTCTTGGCAGTTTTATTGGCTTTGGTAGTTTTTGACTCCGCTACTGCTGATGCTTTCGACGACTCTGATTTTGGCTCCGACTTAGCACCATCACTTGCTACTACTTCCGCTTCGGTAGCATCAAACTTGTTATCAGTATTATTTGGAGCTAAACTTGGCTTTTGGTTTTTTCGATTTGGCTTAATGCTTTGCATGAAGAGACCCAAACCAAGAATTGTTGTCGCAAACCAAAGCAACGGCGAAATCCACGTACAAAGCATCACAATCGCAATGCCAACAAAAGCTTCGATGAATTTATTCATTTGGTTGTGCAGCAATTTCTCAAAAATTGCTTTACCGAGATAATAACCTGTAAAACCTTGCGCTAGGTACAACATAATAATATATATGGCTAATAGGATCAAGCCAGCTGGAGCACCCAGATAAGAGATTAGCAAGAAGATAACAATAATTGGAGTGAAGAAAAGCGTGCAAAGCCCCACTACTAAATCTTTGCCAAACTGTGATAAATTCAGTTCTCGATGCATACGCTCATCAAGGCCTGGGAACATTGCCATTACGATTACTAAAACAACGAACAGGCTAGCGATACTAATCACCTTTGACATTAAAATCACAGTGGCAGTTGGCTTGTATTCAACTTTGGTATACCTTTCGATTTGACCATAAGTAGCATTAGAAAGCCCAATCACGTCTGCGGTGTCATTTACTGATAATTTACCAGCAATTTTCACCTTACCATCAAAAGTCACCGTCTCAACGTCCAAGTTTACGTCGCCTTGAATGTAGACATCTTTCAAAGTCAGAG
>CAZUNS010000003.1:8141-16919 GCA_964621655.1 uncultured Candidatus Saccharibacteria bacterium
CCTGCCAAGAAAGCGTTGGCGCCCATCCGGAATTCTACCGCTTCGTCATTTACCACGCCAAGCGAAAATGTTCCGTCAGATGTTGATTCGTCTGTCGACTCCAGCTCGTCCGCAGCTACGACATACCCGCTATCTCGTGGCTGGATTTCGGTGGCCCAAGCTGGGCTACCAGCTAAACCCAAGCCCAGGATACTTATAATCAAAGCACTGAGCCAAATTTTAATTTTCATGGTTCTCTCCTTTCTCATTCACTAATATATAATGTTGTTTCTTTCTATAATACATATTCACCAACTTCGCACTCAGCATAGCCGCGATTACTAGAATTGCCAAATAAATAATAGTATCAACACTGAATTTTAACGCAGTGCCAAATATCAGACCAAGCACGCCAACAACCAAGATAATACATAACAAAGTTACAACTGTTTTGCCAACACTTACCAAACGTTCTTGTTCGGCGCGAGCGATTAAATGTTGCACTGACGCAATAAAATCCTTGGCAGTCTCCCAAAGTGAGCACATGTATTCCAAAGTACCCGAAAGCGCCGCGTAACGATAGCCCGAAATTGATAGAAACTCAATTAGTTCTCGATTGTCCGCTACGCTCGTCTCGCGAATCTTGAC
Organism: uncultured Candidatus Saccharibacteria bacterium; assembly: GCA_964621655.1. Taxonomy (GTDB): domain Bacteria; phylum Patescibacteriota; class Saccharimonadia; order Saccharimonadales; family Saccharimonadaceae; genus Nanosyncoccus. Next base: position 8,769 of record CAZUNS010000003.1, read on the forward strand.
ATAAGTCGCCATTTGCTGCAAACGTCCGCGAATCAACAAACTAGTCTTTTCATAGCGCGCTAATTCTGTAGCAGCGATTTTTAATTCATCTTCATTAGTATTTAGCTGTTTCTTAATTTGATCAATTTTATTCCAAATCGCCCGATGTAGATTAAGGTAACGATGTAGCTGGCCTTTGAACTCACGGATAAAAATTTGTTCTTCGATATAACGTTCAATATTGCTAGCTGTAGATTTTTTATTATTAATAAAATAATATTTATCGCCCCGCAGCACACTATAGTTCTTGCTATCAAACTCGAAATATTTCTGACGCTCAGTTTTGGCTAATAATTCCGAAATATCATCTTGCGTGGCATTATCACAAACAATAAAATACGGATAAATACTTTGTACACTTTCTAACTCTTTAAAAACTGGCGCACCCGTACTAAATAAGTAATTAATGGCCGGTGACAGACGTTCTTCGTAATATCCGCGTAAGCGTTCGATATCCGCAAACATTGTCGGCTCGCTCACTTGATTGCTGCTCACAATCATCAAGCCGTCTTCAAATAATTTAATCTTGATATGTTCTTCGGTTGTGAAGGCGACAAATTCTTCGTTGGCAACGCCATACTCAATGGCTTCGATTCGCAAATTCTCACGCAAGGCAATTAACTTTTCTTGGTCTAACCCCAGCTGCGACGTGCCGTCGCGCAAAAAATCGTAAATCTCTGACAGTTGCAGCATCGTCCGTTGAAACCAACCGCCAATATAAATACTTTTAATTTTCACTTCGTCTCCCTAGCAAATTATTTTGCTTACCTCACTATTACTACCATCATAACACACTTATGGCAGTTACGGGTAGAAATAAAGATGCTGAGGTGATCTTATTTTGTGAAAATAAATTCTATCAAACAGCGTTGTTGCTGCCGAGAATTTCTACGCGCTTATGTCGTCCGCGCGCACCAGATTTAATAATAACGCAACTCTTCGCTACCCGAAAATGTTTAGATAGAATTTTAATTAGTGCCGTATTAGCTTCGCCGTCAACTGGTTTTTCGCGCAAATAAACTGTTAACTTACCGTCTTCCATCAAAACCAAAGGCCCTTTCTTGGAATTTGGTTTGACGGTTACTTCATAAATCATACTTACAATTATATCTTATCTAGGAATACTTTGCTATAATAGGAGCAAGATGAAGGAGTGTGCTAAACCGAAAAGACTTAAGTGTTTTTGTTATGAAATCTTTTTGAATGGCGCGACTACCGAAACAGATTGGCAAAAGTTCTTACAAGACATTGCGCAATACCTGGGACGATTAAATAACTGGCGTGTCCGTGTACAACTTGAATACAACATCATTCATTATTATATTATTTCCCCCAAATCTTTGCCACTCAGCCTGGCGGGTTCAAACTTTTTGCTAAAACCCACCGAGCCTTTTCAAACTATGCCTGCTGCTATTCATGGTATTTTCATGAATAATTGGCAAGACGACCTAGCTAATTTAATAAATCATCTCGCCAAACGTAATCTTGAATTTCGTGCGCTCGATCTCAACTTCATCGCTAGCAAACAAAGTTTACACGGTTTTGGTAGCGTCATCGCTAGTACCCGTAATGAAGTCGTAATTAGCAAGCGCCTGCTGCTTTTTGCGCCGGCCAAACTTCTAAGCATCGATTTCACGCAGAATGCTAATCTAAATTTTAAGAAGACGCCAAAATACCTAAAGCTCGATAAAGCTTTGGGAGTTCTGAGCCGCAAATCCGAACAAACCTTGCTTGAAGTAGATACTTTTCCATACCAACCAAACAACGCATTTTTGTCGACACAGAAGTTTGATTTTGACAAGCATTCTTTAATTCTAGGCGGTAGTGGCGTAGGAAAATCTAAATTAATCGCCCTATTAATTCAAGACATTGCCAAGCATCATTCTGACCAATACAAAATTGTAATAATTGATCCACACGACAATATCAAAAATGACTTACTTAATCTTCCGCAAACCAAAATAATTAATTTTCAGTCGCTCGAAGAAAGTATTGACCTTTTTAAGGGTACGACAACCGACTTAACGGCTAGCGTAGAGTTGACTTTAGACTTATTCCAATTATTACTCAATAATTACAATGGTCGCCTTGAGCGGGTCTTGCGTTTTAGTTCATATTTATTAATTGCTAATCACAATCTTTCTTTTCTCAGCCTGCGTCAGCTTCTTACCGATTCTGAATATCGTAACCAACTCGTAAGCCAAATGTCTGAGCGAGTGCCAACTAGTATTACGCAGTTTTTCCTGACCGATTATAACGAAATTCGTAATCAATCTTATGGCGAAGCTATTGCGCCAATTATTGCTTTTATCGACGAAATGCAGATCGTACCAGTTTTTAGCCAAAAAGCTCAACTTACAACTTTGCAAAAGATTATCGACGAAAATTTCTTAAGTATTTTTTCGCTCAATCGTTTAAATCTTGGCAACAAAGTCACCCAAACTATTGCGGGACTTTTGATGCAGCAGCTTTTTCTCTTGGCGCAAGACTCTAGTTTTAAGCAACACTTACTAGTTATAGTTGACGAAATGGCAGCAATCGAAAATCCGATTATGGCCCGCTTCTTGTCGGAATTACGCAAGTATCACGCTTCATTAATTCTGTCTGGCCAATATTTTGAGCAGGTGAGCGAAAATTTGCGAGCTTCAATTCTCGCTAATGTGGCCAATTATTATATTTTTCGAGTTTCCAAAACCGATGCGAGCTTGATCACTCAAAGTCTAGAAATGAAAATTGTAGGTAGCGAGTCTCAAGATGATGCAGTAGAATTATTAACACACCTAAAAGATCGCGAGTGCATTACAAGGATTAGCCGTCAAGGTGAAGTACTACCAGCCTTTCGCGCCAAGACCATGCCTTGCGAAACGGTTGGCGAAATTGCCGCCGAAACACATACGGTCATTAAGACCAAAGCTGATACAACTAATGCTTCCCCGCCAACTTTTGATTTTACACTAGACGAAGTTGATCTAGCTCAAATTATGCAATCTAATAGCACAAGCAGAAAGAAATTAAAATGAGTCAAAGTGAATACAAAGATTTTGAAATTATTGCCGATAAGATTTTTCGTGCGGTATTTAATCGAAAATGTGAAATGTCGCTTGATGATTTACAAAAGAAATTTGCTTTTGATATTAAATTGCCGACCTTAGTACATGATAGCATAACTGGAGAACCAGCTTACACCGCGATGCCTAATGCTAAATCCTATGTCACGATCAAGGATTCTTACAAAAGAGAGTGGATGCTGGAGAAACGTCCTACGAAAAGTCTTTCTGAATTAATCAAGATTTGGGGATCGGTGAATGCAATTACCTGCGACCGTGCTTATGATAGTCAAAATGTTGTAAAAAGTGATCCGATTTATAGTTCTAGTAATGTTTATGCGTCAACTAATTGCGGCTCTAACCAGAATATATTATTTTGCGATAGTGAATATGGCAGTAATTTTGTAATGGCTTGTCAGCGTAGTTCTAATTTAAACTTTTGCATTCGCGTAGATGACAGTAATGCTTGCTCTAACTCTTATAACGTGATTTGTTCCGGTAAAATTAGTAACTCAATGTTTATCCAAGATTGTAGTTCTTTGCACGAATGTATCTTTTGTAGTCACATTGCAAATCATGAATATTGTATCGCCAATATGCAGTATACCAAAGATGAATATCTTTTTATCAAAGAAAAAATTATTGATTGGATTTTAGATGGAAAGAAATAAAGTTATTGACTTATTATTTAGCAAGCAAGACCATAAGTTACAAAAGTTTCATAGTGGTTTGTGCCCAGGCATTGATAATATAATTGGCGTGCGTACACCAGAACTACGCAAAATGGCCAAAGAAATTGTAAAAAATGATTGGCAAAAGTTTTTGCATGAAAACCAAGACGAATATTACGAAGAAACTTTGCTGACTGGATTAGTAATTGCTGGCGTCAAAATAGATTTAACAGAACGGTTGGAGCTATTACAAGATTTTGTACCAAAGATTGATAACTGGGCGACTTGCGATTTAGTTTGCAACACTTTTCGTTTTAAGCCGGAGCAGCTCGCCGAAGTTTGGAAATTTATCTTGGAATATCGCAATTCTCCACAAGAGTTCGAACGGCGCTTTACGATTGTAATGATGATGGACCATTTTCTGTTGCCGGAGTATATTGAACGAGTCTTCCAGATTTTGGACGAGTCTCAAACGGCACAATATTATGTACAAATGGCGAGTGCCTGGCTAGTGGCGACGGCGTTCGTAAAATTCCGCAACGAAACTCTAACTTATTTGCAAAAGAATCATTTAGGCAGTTGGACTCAAAATAAAGCAATTCAAAAAATTCGTGAATCTTATCGCGTAGATAGGGCTGACAAAGAATTAGTTTTGCAATACAAACGTTAAGTGATATAGGATTTTTGCGACTTAATATATAAAATCAGCTTTTGATTATTTCTTGCGCTTGATTAATTTCATGCCTTCAAAGATTGCCAACGGGACGAAGAAGGATAGGACTACCGTAAGAAGTAAGGCTACCCATGGCACGGCCACAGTATTCACAATCTTAGCAAGCGGACTAAAGAGTGCGAGAATTTGCAGGATAATTGCTGCCGCCATGGCCAGATGGAAAGTACGATGCGGAACTTTGAGACGCCGCCAGGCCGATTCATAAACTCCGCGTACCGAGAAAGCATTACACCATTGCATAACTACGAGTGATGTAAAAGCTAAAGTATTAGCTTGCTGTTCGTCGCCCAAGAAATGTAAGGATAAGAAATAAGTAATTAACGTACCTACGCCCATCGTTAGAGCTACCACAATCATTCGGCCAATCATGGAGAAAGGTAAAATTGGTGCATTCTTTGGCTCAGGCTTTTGTTGTAAAACTCGTTTCTCGGGCGGTTCGAGACCAATTGGAATTACCATCAGCGAATCGGTCACTAAGTTAATCCAAAGAATTTGAATTGGCGTAAGCATCTGATTGCCGGCCAGGATTAGTGCACCCATCATAGTTAGCACTTCTCCGGCATTGGTGGCCAAGAGATAACTTAGCATCCGACGAATATTAGCTAGTACCGTACGACTTTCTTTGATGGCTTCAGTGATATTCTTAAAATTATTGTCCAAGAGTACAATATCCCCGGCATCTTGCACGATGGAAGGACTATCACCCATTGCAATTCCTACGTGTGCGCCCACCAAAGCTGGAACGTCATTCACACCGTCGCCTGTCATAGCGCAAATTTCCGTTTCCTTAATCGCTGAGAGAATTCGGTATTTATCTTCGGGTGTAACTCGTGCAAAGATGGTCGTAGTCTTTACTAAGTCAACTAAATCATTATCGTTGATACTATCGAGCTTGGAGCAATCCAAAACTTGCGAAAAGTCGTTCGCCAAGCCTACTTCACGACCAATTGCAAAAGCCGTGCCGGCGTGATCGCCAGTTACCATTTTCGTGCGCACACCCATGCGCTCAGCTTGTCGAATCGCTGCGGGAACTTCTTTGCGCAAAGCATCCGCCACCGCGATAAACCCTTCAAACTTCAAGGTATCGTTCTTACCTAGGCGATAAAGCTCGTTGATCTCGTGGTCAATTTTGCCGCTAGCCACCGCTAAGACTTTGTATCCTTTGCCGGCCAATTCAATAATCTTATCTTCGGCTTCGGCTAGCTTTTTGTCAGATAAGTTGGCTCGCTTTAGAATTACTTCTGGCGCGCCTTTTACCTGCAAGCGAAAACCGCCCCGTTCGTCACGGTAAAGATTTCCTGACATTTTGATCGACTGATCAAAAGCGTAAGTTCGCAACGGATCACAAAGAATAATCTTGTCACCCTGCTTGTTTAAATAATCGATAATCGCTGTGTCGAGTGGGTCTAAAGCTGTTGCGTCGCGATTGCTACCCACTAGCACGCCATCGGTCAAGGCTGTACAAGCCATAGCATTAAGAAATTCTTTTGGACTGAGTTCGGGCGACCAAACTTCTTTCATTTCGAGACGGTTTTCGGTGAGTGTGCCGGTTTTGTCGCTAGCAATCGTAGTAACGATACCAATCGATTCGATCGCGCGTAATTCTTTAATCAAAGCATTCTTCTTGGCCATGCGCGTCGCGCAAAGGGCCAGAATAATCGAAATTGCAATTGGCAGCCCTTCGGGCACCGCTGAAACCGCCATGGCTAGCGTAAACTCTAGCGCACGTAAAATCGGAATCTGGTCAATCAGCTGAATAATCAAAATTATCACTGCCAGAATAATCACGGCTACCGCTATCTGCGCAACTAACTTATTCATTTTCTGCTGGACGGGACTAGGTTCACCCATTGACGATGCCAATGATGCAATCCGACCGTATTCGGTGCTATTACCTGTAGACGTGACGACAAAGCGGCCCGAGCCAGTCACGACAAACGAACCAGAAAAGACCATGTTGCGCTGCTCGTAGACTTTCTTAGTGCCGGAAATCGCCTTGGCATCTTTGGCGATTAATTCTGATTCGCCGGTCAGCATGGCTTCGTTGGTGAGAAGCCCTGACTCATTAAGAATCCGCCCATCCGCTGGAATACGATCACCTTCGTGCAAGATCACGATGTCACCTGGTACGAGTTCGGTGGCCTCGATTGATTGCTCCGTGCCTTCACGCAATACCGTTACTGAATGCAAAGTACTGCGCTTTAGGCTTTTCAAAATACGCTCGGTCGAAAACTGTTGTATATAATATATAATGGCGTCTAGCGCAATGATTACCAAAATCGTAATCGCTTCAATCCAGTTGGACTGCAGCATCGAAAGCACCATCGCAACTACCAGAATAATCATAAAAATATCCGCAAACGGTTCGAGCAACTTACGCCAGAGCGGAGTCTCCGCCATTTGCAAAGTATTTTTGCCATCACGAGCCTGACGCCGCAAAACGTCTTTTTCGGTAAGGCCTTTGTCTGGATCGGTCTTGAGTCGTTCCAGTACCTCCTTGGTCGTCTGATTATAAAACTCAGCCATATTTTAAGTATAATAAGATTCAGTAAAATTGTCTACTAAAAAATAGATAATTATTGCGAAGAGATGACGTTTAGCTCGATCCAGCCCAAGACATCGTCCCAAACTTTTTCTTTGCCTTTTTCATTCAGAATTTCGTGACGCATTTGGGGATAAAGTTTGCTCTTGGTATTGTAATACCCGCGTTTGCGCATAAAACTAACTGCCTTCTGAAAATCTTTTATGCTAATAATGCACGGGTCGTCTTCACCAGCAATGAAGAAAATCGGCACGTTTGGGTGACGCATTTGCCAACCTTGCGGACTATAAGTACCTAGCGAAAGCGAGATCAGCGCCTCGTAGCCATTCAGCGTAAAAGTAAAGCCGCTTTTCTCATCCGCATCAAACGCCGCCACTACGGCTGGGTCGCTAGCAATCCAAGAATTCTCACTCCCTTCGTGGAGATATTTCTTGGTCATCGGGCCGTTTAGAGTCTGCGCGACGAATTTGCTACGCGCATGACCACCGCGAAAAAGTTTTAGTAATCGCACTAGCATCCGCCCTGCGCGCGCACCCGTGCGTTTGCTGGGCGAGCCACACACAATCAATCCATCTACATCTTGATCATATTGCTTCATATAGCAGCGTGCCACCAATGACCCCATACTATGTCCTAACAAAGTTAGGGGCAGCTCGGGATACTCACCCCGAACATACTCGGTAATTTGGTGCGCATCGTCAATCATGCCCTGCTCGCCATGCTGGTAGAAAAAGCCTAGATCCTGCTCGCTGCGAATACTATCGCCATGCCCACGATGGTCGTGAATAATTGTCACCAGTCCCTGTCGCGCGCAAAATTCCATAAAATCATCATAGCGCCGACGATGTTCCGCCATACCATGCACGATTTGTAAAATTCCCCGGGGACGCTTCGGCACCAATAAGGTCGTTCCCAGCTCTAAGCCGTCGTGTTTGCTTTTGATTTTGGTTTCGATTTTCTGAATCATAAGCCGATTGTACCATATTTCTAGGGTATTTTATCTCCGTCTAAGCAGAAAATGTTGTAATTTTTACAACATAGCCTGTAAAATCTCTCTCGCAAGGTGTAGTTTTACAATTGATGTGAGACACTAAGATACCACAAAAAGTGGCCTTTACT
>CAZUNS010000004.1:0-2236 GCA_964621655.1 uncultured Candidatus Saccharibacteria bacterium
TTATGTACCGCTTGTCGTTAATTATTAGTGAAATTTATAACAAATATCTACCCTTAGCCGAGAAGGATGGTATCATTCTCAATTTAGATTTTTCCGACACCACGAAAGAAATCTCCGACCCCGAACGCGTCAAGAAATATCTCGACGAGCATCTTAGTTCCACCCTTAAACGTACCGACAAAGGCGAAGTTACTATTGGCGTAGACAAAAGCTCCATCACTATTACCGACAGTGCCACTACTTTATCGCATGCCGCCTGCGCCCTGCTCAGCAATCGCTATATCGACGTAACTTCTCGCGTTGGTTTTGGTACCACAGTCAAGATTTTCTTCCAGCCCCGCGAACTTCCAAGTGAATCTACCGAAAAGCTAAAATTAGAAGTCGAAGGCGTCGGAATTTCCGCCATGGTGGATAATTCCGAACAAGACGCGCCTGCCCTGAATAGTGAAGTCAAAGTAGCCACCAAGCAGGGAAAGAAGCGCTTAGGTTTTGGCGCTAAACTCCGCCTGAAAGGCAATAAGCCCGGCAAGACTAGTACAGCCAAAACTGCCGCCAAGGCTGCAAAGACCAAGACTGCAACCAAACCTAAGGCCAAGCAGCTCAAAACCCCAGCCAAGCGCAAGCTTGACGCCGCCGCCCGCAAGGCTGATCGTGAAGTCAAGCGTATCGCCAAAAAAGCTCAGAAAGCCAAAAAGCCCATCAAAGCCACCAAGTCATCCAGTCCAAAAACCGCAAAGCCCGCCAAAAAAGTCAAACGCATCAAAAAGATCGAACTTTCGTAGATTTATTCAGTTGTCTAGGCCACGAGAGTTTGTCTTTCGGAATCCTTGAACCTTTTTAGGCTGGGGCGGGTCCGCATTGCGCGAGCAGATTGCAGAAAGCCACCAAGGCATACTCGCAATAAGGAGAGCCCCACCAGGATGACGAAAGACAAAATCTCGCAGCAATAGATAATTCAAAAAGCACAAAAAATACTTATTTTTAATTTAGCTTATGCTATAATAGATACAACATGGAGGTAATGTAATGATAGCAAAGCTGCGTAGCTGGTGGTGGCGTTTTTTGGATAATTGCTCCTGGGAAAAAGCCAATCCACTTAATTGGACTAGTGCCGAAATCAAACTTTTCGTAGCATTTTTCCTAGCTTTGATGCTACCGATCTATGTCTATATTGGTTTACAACCTGCACCAATCGCCAACGCCGCCAGTTATCCGCAGCTAGAGATTTCCAGCATCAATCTCAAAACTCCTGTTGCTTCTATCGCCCTTATCGACCGTCAATTAACCGCACCTGCCACCATCGCCGGCGTTTATCAAAGCGCCATCAACAAAACTTTTATCATTGGTCATTCTTCTACCGTTTTCAAAAACTTATCCCATGCCCAAGTTGGCGATACAATTGCTTACGACGAGCAAACTTATATCATCAAAAATATCGAAACTCTCCAAAAGTCCGATATTGATATGCGCGAGATTCTCCAGCCCGAGTCTACCGAGACCATGATTATCATGACTTGTGCCGGAGAGCCACTGCCCAATCAAGACGCCACCCACCGTCTCATCATTACCGCAAATCTCGTTACTACACAATAATTATTTACAGTAGTATCAGCGCACCATAATACGCCACGAAACAAGCCAGCATAATCGCTCCTTCTGCGCGCGTAATGCGTTTGGTAGTAGCCGCAAAGAGAAATAGCATGGCAGCCGAGCCCACCAGCGCGATAATATCTAGCATTTGGAAGCTACTCGGCGTAATCGTGCCAAAAATCGCTACCGGCACCCCCAGGACAATACAAATATTAAAGATATTGCTACCAATAATATTACCCACCGCTAGATCCTGCTCACCTTTGCGCGACGCCACGATAGTCGTGACTAACTCTGGCAGGGAAGTACCAAAAGCAATAATAGTCAACGAGATCAAACGCTCACTCCAACCAATCGCTGTAGCAATCGCCGTAGAGTTTTGTACTACCATTTCGCTGCCAATAATAATCCCCGCTAGGCCCACTACTACGAACACCAGAGATTTGCCCAATTTATACTGCGGTTTTTCGTCCTTCTTCTGTTTGTTTTCTTTGCTGTGCTTGGCCAAAGTAATCAGATAATACAAAAACACCATAAAGAACAACAAAACCACTACCGCATCAGCCCGCGAAAATTGATTCACTTCACCACTACCTAGCGTCACATCGATGAATAGGACCGCTAACAAAGTCGAAATCAGCAAACA
>CAZUNS010000004.1:2336-15158 GCA_964621655.1 uncultured Candidatus Saccharibacteria bacterium
TCAGCACCCTTAATAAGCAGAATAAACCCGACGACTAGTAATAATATATTCAGAAACATTGTAAACTCTTTTTGTTTTTATTAATTACACGATTTATTTTAGCACAAGTTTTTAGTTTTTTAAAGTTTTTTTAAATCAAGATCTATGATTATCTCACATATATGTGAGATACCTATATTTTGAATTACAAAAACTTCGCACAAACCAAACCTATGGTACAATATAATTATGATGGAGGAAAATACTGAGCACAATGCTCCCAACACCAAAACCAACCCAGCTAATTCACACCACAAATCTCATGCCAAGCCTTCCCGCATTCACAACGTTCCACTTAATGCAATTTTGATTACTTTCACGGTAATTGTGCTGGCTATTTTCTTTGGCGCCCAACTCGTTCTGACCACGGGAATATTCCGCCCCGCTGGCAAAGTTATACTCGACGATAATCTCACCGAAGAAAACATCGACTTCATCAATACCAACTTACCCAGCGACCTTACACTGGATAGCGACGTTACGATTAGATACATCTCATCCAGCGCCCGTTATAGCGACACCAACCCTGCGCCAGGAATGCCCTGCATCCCATCAGCCGACCCTTCCTTATGTCCCAAACCCGAAAAAGTCGAATACGTCCTATATAATATATTATTGCCTACCACTGATTGGGATAACCCCGAGATCAATATTAGCTTTGCGTCCGTCTGGAATAGTAACCTTGTATCAGTTTGGAATTTAAATAAATCCCAAAAGCTACTCAAGCTCGACAACGCTTACTTCTTAGACGACATGGATCAAGGTGCAGTTTTTCAGTATTTCCAAATTGGCGGCCAAACCGAAGACGTCCAAAAAGTCGCTGACATCCTTACTAGCCAAATTGCCGCTTTTCCTACCCAAGACGAGATTTTAACTTTAGCCCAAACCGGCGTTACCGCCCTGAGCCGACGCATGAATGCCAAGCTCGCCCAAGTTGGTGACGCAAAATACTTTGCCGAAAAGATCGGACCATTCTTAAGTAGCTTCGATTTTACCCACACTAGCAACGAAGCGTCTTTTTCGCCTTTAGCCACTAGCAGCAATATCTGTTCTCAGCCCGCCATGATTGACGTTTTTAGTGAAATCGGTTTAGACATCGTAGAGTTAACCGGCAATCACAATCAAGATTGTGGCGACGACGCCGCCATCGCTACTATCGAGCTTTATGAACAAATGGGTATCAAAACTTTTGGTGGTGGCACTACCCAAGACACCGCAGCTATCCCGCTAGAAATTGATGCCAAAGATGCTCATATTACTCTGCTTGGCTACAATCTATCAACTGGTGGATATACTCTCGATGGTACGCCTGGCGCCAATTACTACACCAAAGAAAAAGCCCAGAACGACGTCAACGCCGCCAAAGCCCGAGGCGACACCGTCATCGTCGACATCCAATATTACGAATGTAATGAATATGCCAGTACTACCGAAGACGCTACCTGCGATTCAGCTAGCTCAGCAGCCGGCGACCAAGTTGGCTTCTTCCGCGAACTGATTGATATGGGCGCCGATGTGGTTGTTGGCACAGCCGCACACCAGCCCCAAACTTTCGAGCAATACCATGGTGGCGAAATTTATTATGGTCTTGGTAATCTCTTTTTCGACCAAAGCGCCTGGCCCGGCACTACTCGCAGTTTAGTTTTAGTACACTATTTCCTAGAAGGGAAGCTAGTCCAAACTCGCATTGTTCCTACCGTCTATGATAATAATTTCCAGACCGAATTAATGTCCGACCAAGACGCCGCTAATTTCTTAGCCCGATTACTTAAGTCCCAACCCGAACCACCTGCTGACGAAACGGACAGCGGCATATCGCAAGATAGTACAAGCTAATGGGACTCGTCATGGATCGCAAACGCCAACGTATTTACAACATCGTTATTACGATAGTAGTATTAGCTGTTTGCGGCATAGTTATCGCGATTAGTTTTGCCGTCAAAGCTCGTGTCGAAAGTGAAGCTGCCAATTCTGCCACTCCGCCCGTCATCAATGATAATCCTACTAGTAACGACATTATTGACGAGCCCAAAGACGACAAACCTAACCCTAACGAAATCTTTATCAACTTACAGCCAACTCTAGATACCTGGCTAAGTACTACCGTACAAACACCTGATAATGTTGGCGTAATGATTTACGACCTAAATCACAACAAAATTGCTGCCAGCCATAATGCCGATACAGTTTTTAACGTAGCTTCGGTTTATAAATTACTTTTCGTTTACGACGGCTATCGCCAAATTGCCATGGGCAGGGAAAAGCCCAATGAGCGTTTCGTATCCACAAAGGATAAGGGCGATCTTACACTTTCCCAATGTCTCGATTTGATGATTCGCGAATCTTACAACGGTTGTGCCGATCCAATGGCGTCCAATAGAACCCGGATCGCTCGCGTAAACAGCTTAATGCGCGAACTCGAAATGAACAGCACATCCAACATTGGTCTCGCGTCTACCGCCAGCGATCTCACGAAACTCTTGCGCAAATATTGGCGCCATACCGATTTAACCAACCAACTCTGGAACCAACTTGCCGATTCTATGCTTATCCAACCCGTCTTTACCAATACCGAAGACATATCTACTAATCTACGGCAAGGCCTACCAGCTGGATTCTCCAATTTTGTAAATGTTTACAACAAAGTAGGTTGGGAATGGAATCCAGAAAAAAATCGCTGGGATATTTACGCCGACGCCGCCATTATCGACTTTGTCGATTATCAACATTACTATAGCGTCGTAGTTTTAACTAAAAACATAAGTAACGCAAACATTATCGCTCAACTTGGCGAGATGATTGAAAGTACCGTCATCTCCCAAACTGAAGAAGCAACTAAATAAAGATTTGCAGGACATGCATACTCAATAGACAACTTAATGCGTCGAGAAATATTGTGACCAATAAGTTTTGTGCTGCGAGTTCGGATCAAAGATAAAACCAACCGTCAGATACTTAAAATCGGGATCGAGAATATTTTTGCGATGCTCAGGCGAATTCATCCAGGTAGTCACTACAGTTTGTGGTGATACCGCCGCATTATCTACAGCCAAGTTTTCGCCGATTTTACCACCGGTAGTAGCAATCTCCGGACAAGCCGTCGACCAAGAACTACCGTCCGGACGCGTATGCGAGTAGCTCGTCATTTGTTCCTTTACCCGTACGTCAGCCGCAGTTTTACAAACCCCGCCCCAGCTCAACGCTGCCAGTCCATTCTTAGCGCGTTCTTGATTCACCAAAGTCAAAACATCGCGCTTCCACTGTTCTACTGGCGGCGCAATCACCGTTACAGTAATCTTGTCATAGTAGCGACCATCATAAGTACCCGCCGTAATCGTAGTCGTACCCGTACCCGCGATTACCGGATAGCGACAACGGTCTGGAGTATATCCCAACCAAGTCCGCGAAGTGTTATAAAATTTAGAAATCACCGCTGGATTGTCCGATTGCCAATACATATCACCAAGATTGCTGATACCCCCACCTACACACAAGTCAAAATCGGCCGTCTGATACATCGTAATATTAGTTTCATTCCAAAGCTGACCAGATGGCACGGCACTATTGCTAACCCCAGCCGATGCCGCTACGTTATCATTTGACGAATAGTTATTACCGCCACTCGTAGCCGGGAAAGTTGTCGTTTGCCCACCCGAAGACACGCTAATCTGTGGTGGTTGCAAAACTTCGGCACCCGGCTCCAACAAACCCAACTCGCTTAGATCACCTGCCACTACATCGCTGCGCGCATCTACCACTTTGAGCTCAATCCCACCGTTCAAGTTAATAGCCGAAAAGATCATCACACCGACGATTAGAATTACTACCGCATTCAGCGACAATAGAATCGTCATCTTGGTTTGATGCATCATTTTTGCAACCATAACCTACCGTTATCATCCTTTCCTTAAGTTTAATATTGAAAATCTCAACTAATATCCGACAAATCTCTTACGCCCGAAGATGTTTCTCGGAATCAATTACTGTCGCAACCAAGTTAATAATCATCTCCAGTTGCAACAAATCACGCCGTTCAAAGGAACTTTTGCCAATTGGCTTACCTACAATCAACTGACCAAAAGCTTTACCCTTAGCATTACGCAGCTCAGCGACTGCCTTTAGACCCAGTTCATCAAACGTTTTTTGCACGGTTTTATTTGGCTCTTGCCAAACTTCACGTCCACTAGCCTTCAAATGCGTAATACCATTTAATTCAGCTGGCGAAATCGCCAACGATTTCGACCCATACAAGCGACCATTAATAATAAAACCAATATAGGCAAAATGTAGATGATCAGCCAAGAATCCTGCCAAATCACGCAAGTCCACATTCTTTGCGGCGATATGATTTAGCTTCTTAATCACATAGGCAATATCAACTTGTCCAACCGAAATTAGCGAACGGATCGACGCGCTAGCTTCATTAATTACCGGCATCAACAACAACACAATCACAATCATCAAGAAGTTGAGCACAAGGATCGACGTAGAAGGATTTGGAATCTTAAAGAGCGCCGTAAAGATTAAGTAGAAGACCAGCATATAAATCACCGCCCCCGTCACCATCAAGACAATGTAAGAAAGAATTTTCAACCAACCAGTCGAGACTGATACAATCCGGAAACGCAAAACAGCATAATAGAACGCCATCAAAGTCACGCTCAGCGCCAACGGTCCAATCCAAATCAAATCGTAACGCACAAAGATCGGCAAAATCAAGTCAGTTATCATGGCAAAGCCACCCGTAATCAAAAGGCCAATTAGCAAAACCCAGTCACCCTGACGCACCCGTTTGTGTCGCGCAGCCTTAGCATGATGATAGATAAATCCCCAAGACAGCACGCTATTCAGCACGAAGAAGAAAGTATAAAGCCAATAAACCACCCCATTAACTAGTTCAACTGAGTTACCATTGCTACTAAGCGTAAATCCATTAAACAACAGCTTCATATCACTAAACACTACGCTAGTTGTAATAACTACCGAAATCACTGCCAAGCCAACTAAGATTTTACCGGCCAGCTTTTCCCAGCTCGCAAACCCCAGCAAAGCAATCATCATAATCGCCGAGCTAACGTAAATCGACATAATTACATATGGAGCAACCTGCTCGGCATCAGTCGGCAACGCCAAAAAGACCGCAATCGAAACCGCCCAGATCGCCGCAAAAATAGTTGCCGCAAAAAACCAGCCCATCCGATTACGATCGAGCTTGGAAGCCCCCACAAAAGTAGACAAACCCGACAAAATCGCCAACACCGCAGTTGCGATAAGCAAAATTGATATTAAACTCACTTGACCTCCTTCAGCTCTCGCTGTATACTAGAATTATAGCATATACATTAATAAAAGGTCAACAAAATGCCGACAAAAAAATATAAACAAAAATTGATGAAACATCGGATTTGCGTAGGTGCTAGAGTTATTTCTTGCATAGCTTTTTTGATGCTTACTATTATTGGCGTATCGTCTCTCGTACGCGCCATGACGCTCGAGAGCGTCGCAAACAACAACGGTATTCCGACTGCCTGGAAAGTCGCTTCGCTCGGCCACCCCGATACGATTAATGTACCTATCACTTATTGGGATCAACGCCAAGACGAATGTAACGATGTTAATCGTCAGTTTGAATGGTCGATCTGTCAGTACTGGACGGCCGGTGCCCTACAAGGCGTAGTTAGAGACACTTTGGGCAGCGACGGCTTACCAATCCCGACTTACGAGACCGCCGAAGACGCCTGGGCCGCCAATCACGACATTTTCACCGCTAACGTTACCGGCCATAATCCCGTACGCGCCACCGACAACTTTTATCGTTGGTTCCATAATACCGAAGTTTCTCAACAATTCGATCGCGAGATTACCTTCAAACGTGTCGGCGAGAATAACACCTATACTTACGGTGGTAGTAATATCTTTCCACTAGACAAAGTAGATTTTTCTAGTGACGATACCGCTTCGCAATCCGGCCATAGCGACGACGGCAAACAACACAATTTCCATTTCACCGCTCATCTTAGCATTCCAATGAAAATTTCCGCTGATGGCAGCGAGTTATTTGAGTTCTCAGGCGATGATGATGTCTGGGTCTTCCTAAACGGACATCTCGTACTAGACATTGGCGGTTTGCACGAAGCCCTAAACGGTAACTTCCGCATTAATGCTGACGGCACTATCACTTCCTATGTACAAAACGTCAATGACGTAAGCGACCGCGAAAAGCTCGGCAAACCCGGAACTTGGGCCTACAATTATATTAATAATCTCAACAATCACAACCGCGCCACCTATCAAGACCAGACCAAAACTTTCGACATCGGTCTCAAAGCTGGCGACGTCGTCAATCTCGACTTCTTCTACGCCGAACGCAGTACGACCGCTTCCAATACTCACATCACTATCTCCAACATGAACTGGCCCATCTCCGCCGATAGCGATGTAGACGGGAAAGTCGTCGGCAGAATCGAAAATAGCGCTAGTAACCTTGTCGAATATCAGAGCAGCGTCAAGAACCGCGATCCGTCTAGCCCACTCACGCTCCAACGTCTCTCTAGCTACATTCGTGACAATTCTACCACCACTACCGAAAATGGCGAAGAACCAACTACAAACTCTGGCTTCCTACCGCTCGACGTAAAGACTTTATCCTACACCACTACGCCCGACGATCAAGACAGTTGGCAGCCAGTAGCCATCACTATGCCCACCAACGACGCCAATGGCTTCGTGTTAGAGAGCCCACTCACCATGCAGCCCGCTGGGCAAACCGGCGATACCTTATACTTCCGCTATTTCGCCGAAACATCGCCAAACAGTGGCGACATTACCAATCTAGTCGCCTACTACACCGAGCTGCGTGGAGTTTCTGGCGTCACCTGGGACCACGTCACTATTCCATATACCACTCAAGTCATCGAAGAACCCACGTCTAAATATCTCGTAGAAGTCGAATATATCAAGACCGACACCAATACTGAAGCATTTCCTAAATATTCCCAAGAACACGAAGCCAATACTTCTTTCACAATTTATCCCCAAGATCTCGACGGCTATACCAAAGATCGCGACGAAGTAGACATCACCGTCACCGATGGTCCCGTTCATGAAGTCGTCAAATACACACCCAAGACCAATCCTAGCCCCGACCAACCAGACCCAGTCGATCCGAAACCAACCGATCCTGACCCCATTGATCCAAAGCCGGGAGACGACCCAGACGACAAGTCTACTACCCCAATCCATCCAGGCGGACCCACCAATACACCCGATGATAATCCTTCCGACACGCCTACCAACCCGCTACCAATTCTTCCAGTCATACCAAATGGTGATGGTGATGAATTACTCTTCTATGCACCTTTGGGTGAAGTAGCCTATGTACCCAACACTGGAGTTGTTAGTGATTACGTAGCTCCAATCTTCGAGCAATACTTCGCTGATGCAGTCTTGTCACAAGGGTTCATTCTCACGGCTTTGTTAGTTTTCTCGGCTTCGTTTGCAACTTATTTCTCACTACGCAAACATCTCAACCTAAACACCGCGCCCGCTGTACGCGTAGCCAAGGTCAAGCAAATGCCAAAGAATATCGGTAATTCCTTACAGAAGTCTCGCCGCAAATCCGCTACAAAGTCAAAATCTACCGCTCGCACCCAGACTGCCAAATCCAAAACCGCATCAAAATCTGCCGCCCGTACAGCCAGCACACGCAAATCTACCAAAAAGTAGAGTGTCATAAAAATCAAAACTTACAGAAACCCCCGCATTTCTCGGGGGTTTCTCATACAAAGTAAATCCCCCGTCAGCTTAGCTAGCGGGGGAAGGTCTAGACGTGGATTATCATGCTTACTTGTAGATTACGAACTGCACACCGATGGCGCGCTGATAGACGACTTCTACCTTTACGCCCAATTCGCCGCAAATCCGCCGTACGAGCTCAATGGCCTTCTTGACATTAGTCTCAGGTTTCATGCTCGGCTGTGTTTCCCAACCCAGAATCAACTTGTCAAACAGTAGTGTTAGTGTCAAGACCTGCAAATCAAAGACGATCTTGCCACCCTTGCGAGTCATCTTCAACATACCTTCCAGCATATAGCGCAGCTCCGCATCGTCTTTGCGATAAGACAATACGCCGCTAGCATCCACTACATCGAAGTACTCATGATAGCGACTCTCCGCAAAAGCTTCGTCGGCGTCTTTGTAAACGCAAGTGATGCCAAGCTCACTCAGCGGTCGCTCAAATACGTCTTCCAAAGGCTCCTTCAGGTCCAAATTGCGGTCATAAGAGACAATCTCCTGCTGTACGCCATTTTGGATCTCTCCCAAAGGATAGCCGTTGCGCCGCAAAGCTTGCAGAAGTCCGCCACCGATGAACATAATTCGATCCGCTGCCCGCAAATACTGTTGTTCACCGCGAATTCGCAGATCGATCCATTGGAACATTTCGTCGCCCCGATAAAACGGATACATCGCGTCGGTCCTGGGAATTTCACGCAACCTGCCCAGCAGATCATAGCAGTAGCCACAGGCCACTTCCAGAGTTGGCGCCTCGGGTACCCGCAGCAAGAAGGGGTAGAAGAACTCCGAATAAACCCCGTACTCCAGCATAAACTGTGCCAAAACCGGGCGCTTACGCAGTTTCTCTCGCATCTCCGACCAAGTCGCATCCAGCGCGTCTACACGCTTTGTATACTCGTCACCTTCATAAAGCGACGCCAAATACAGCAGCAACCTACGCCGAATATGCTCGATTTTCTTCCAGGGAGTCTTCCGTCGCCAGGGTATCAAACTCCAGCGCAAGGCCATCCAGACAAACCGCCACTCATCCCAATACCAGTCGATACCAGTTGGCAGAATTTCAGAACTTTTGTGTTGAACTTCATTAGGCATAATCAATCCTCTTTCCATTGTGTACTAGGTGCTGGCAATTTTATCACACCTTCCTTTAACTTATATCACACCAAAATGGTTTTGTAAATAACTTCTGCCACGATAATAATATATTAAAATGCTTATGTTTAAGATAGCCAAAATTCTGTTATATGCAGCGAAAAAATGTTATAATAATGTTTATGAAAGCTAGCCATCTCCAACTTGCTTACGGCACCAAGGTCATCTACGATGACTGCGATTTTAATCTAGAAACTGGCGACAAAGTCGGCATCGTTGGCGTCAACGGCGCTGGCAAAACTACACTTTTTCGGATTATTTTAGGCCAACAAAAGTTAGATGATGGCAAGATCGAACTCCCCAGTCTCCGTCTCGGTTATTTACCTCAAGAAATCACCATCCCGCCCGCACAAGAAGACATCACCGTCTGGGAATATGTCGCCGCCGGCCGTCCAGTCGATGATTTGCAAAATCAGCTCAACACCGAATACGAAAAACTCGCCAAATACCCCGACAGCGCCACTATCTTAGAGCGCATCAACCAATTACAAGATCTAATCGACAGCTATGATCTGGCCAATTTTGACTACGAATTATTAAAAATTCTCGAAAAAATGCACTTATCCGATCTTATGGATCAACTCATGCGCGAGCTTTCGGGCGGTCAAAAGTCCAAAGTCGCCTTCGCCCGTGTGTTATTTGAGAACGCCGGACTACTTTTGCTCGATGAGCCCACCAACCATCTCGACGCCGAGACCAAGCATTTCGTTTCCAATTTCTTACGCAATTACCAGGGAACTGTCTTAGTAATTTCCCACGATGTAGATTTTCTCAATACCGTCACCAACAAAACCCTTTTCGTCAACAAAACCACCCACAAGATGAAAGTTTACCGCGGCAATTATACCGATTTTCGCCGTCAATACGCCGAAGAAAAAGCCGCCGAAGATGCCCGCATCACCGAACAGGAAAGGGAAATTAAACGTCTTAGCGAGTTCGTGGCCCGCGCCCGCGCCGCCAAACGTTCTAATACCGCACTCATCGGCATGGGGCACCAGCGCGAAAAAGTTCTCGCCAAAAAACTCGCCGAACTCGGCACCCGCGAGCAAGAATACGCCCGCGTCGCCATGGACATCACCCCCGCCAAATCCAGCGGCAAGACCCCGCTCGAACTCCAAAATCTATCGTTCCATTACCCCGACGGCCCGCAACTTTACGATGGCTTATCTTTTTCGCTCACCCGCGGCGAAAAATTCTTAATCGTCGGCGAAAACGGCGTCGGCAAGTCCACTCTGCTCAAGCTCATCGTCGGGGAATTAACGCCCGACAGCGGCTCAATCATCACCAGCCAAAACACCACTATCGCTTATTACGCCCAGGAGCTCGAAATTCTCGACGAGCGCCGCACCATTCTCGAAAACGTCACGAGCTACGACTTCACCGAAACCGAACTCCGCGGCATTCTCTCCAACTTCCTTTTTTACGACGATGATATTTACAAAAAAGTTTCCGTCCTTTCGCCCGGCGAAAAGGCCCGCGTAGCTCTCTGCAAAATCCTACTCAAACGCGCCAATCTCGTCATTCTGGATGAGCCCACCAACCATTTCGACCCCGAAACCCAAAAAATCATCGGCGAAAATCTCAAAGATTACGCCGGCACCATCATCATGGTTAGCCACAATCCTTCTTTCGTCGAACAAATCGGCATCACTCGCATGCTCATTGTACCGCCCCATCACGACGACCCCAAGCAGCCCCGTCTCGCACTCATCAAAAACTACTCGCGCGACTTACTCGAATACTATTATTATCTTAATTCCGATTTAGTCTAAAATTACCCCAAATCAGCCAAAAACCTAAATTTAGCCACCCAAGCCCCAAAAATCCTTCTGCACCCAACCCTATCAAGCCAAAAAACTATTGACTTTTTCACCAATGTGTGCTATAATAGAAGTATGGGTCTAGTTTTCTAGGGCCAAATCGCCAGAAATCCACCTAGCTCAGCTAGTCTGGCAATTTTATTCCGCAAGGACGCACTTTTACAAGGAGGGAGAAATCATGGTTACTTTTACATTAGTTGCGTTCATAATTTTGGTCACAGCAGCAGTCGCCATCGATATCAACTGCGGCGACAAGAAAGGCCGCGACGGCAGATCTTATCACGTCGTCCACACCTTCGTCTGCGGGAGCATTGTTGCTTTCGCCGTCGTCACCATCAGTATTTTGAACCGTCTCTGCGGCGAGAAGATCTACGCCGCTTGGCTGGACTGTTACACTTGGGCCTGTGCTCATCAGCTCCTGGCATCACTCATCTTGGCGCTTCCGCATGTGATAATCTTGTACATCGCCGTTCACTACGCCGATGATCTCACGTGGGGCATAGCCATTATAGCAGCACTTACCTTTAGTATCTGCATGCAGGCTATCTGGCAGGATTTTTGGGCAGTAGTTATTGGAGCCATCGGCGCAATACTTATGACGCTCGTCTTTCAATGGATAGAAGCTTTCAGTTAACAACGCCTTATATCCCTGCATTCACATCCACCATCCCACATCAACCGAAAGGAGACCAACATGCGTAGAAGTTTTACCGATGCTCTCAATGTTTTGCTCTATGTCGTACTCATGGTCATCATCTGGCTAATCATCCCGTTCGCCGACATTGGTACTTATGTCATCAAAATCGGCGTTACCGCTATGATAGTCGTCCTGATCATATCCGACACATCACTCTTTTCGCTACCCATATTGCTCGGGTACGAATTGTTTTGTCTGTGGCAGATAATCTTTGTTCAGACGTCACATGCCGTACTGGAACGAGCGCTAGACATGTCGCTAGATCAGTATTACCATCTCAAACATCAGGTACGGGAGTCCCCGCAAGGCAAAGAGCAGGATTGGAACCGCTATATGACGAGTATCTTCCTTATGGAGATTTTCGTCGCCGCCATCCTGATCCTGAATGCCTTAGCCTTGTTGGACTTTGTCTTTCACCCGTTCATACTGGCGCTTCAAATTATCACAATCCTGTTCAGCTTAAACCTGCATCTGGCTATCGTAGCAGATCACCGCGACGCTCAAACTGGGCGACTAAAATTTGATGAAGATTCAGCCGATTACAAGTCCAAGAATCAGAAGGACTCACCCGGTAGCGACTTGGTCGATTTTGAATGTATCAACAGTACGTATATCACTTGCACTACTATCGCAATATCTGTATCTGTTACTGCCACAATCATAGCCGCCGTGTCTGACGTTACCACCATGCCTGACGCTAGAAAATTCGCAGAAATATTCTCCGTCACCTTACCTACACAGTGGGGTGAGTTCCAAATTACGTCATTTCTCATCGTCAGCTTTCTCTGCTTCTGGGTAGCCGCTAAATTTCTGGACTGCGCTGGGCGCTTCCTGAATCCGCTCAAGCCATTCGCCGAAAATATTACCGAAGATCGGTCTACCGACGCAGCTCGACAGACCGGCGAAAAGCCGCCCAAGTCTAAGAGTAAAGACAAGTCTAAAGATAAGTCTAAAGATAAATCCAAAGATAAGTCCAAAGACAAGAGTAAGAACAAGCATGCAGCTGAGATCAAGATTAAAATTAAGAAGAATGGCAAACACAAATCCTGATCAATCCCACTCCCCCTAAACTTAACAAATCCCCCGGCCTAGCCGGGGGATTTCCAATAGCAAAAGAAAGCTCTCCCGCTTCAAAGGGAGAGCTTTTAGCGTAGGATGGTTTATGGGTCCGATCTGGAGTTTATTGTCTATGCAAGTTCGCCGCCCAATCTGGCTTATCACCGTCTGTGCAGAGTTCACCACCCAAGCCGGATTATCGTTGTCTTTGGTCTGTAGACACTGGCGCAGATTATCAGATCTTAGGCTTCGTCATCTCCAATA
>CAZUNS010000005.1:0-11647 GCA_964621655.1 uncultured Candidatus Saccharibacteria bacterium
TCCACCAGCTCCAGTCAGACCGAAGGTGGTGGTACGCCGATTTGTACGCAAGTTTCTGGGGTGCTTAGCTGGGTGCTTTGTCCGGTGCTGAAGTTTATCGGTGATACTGCCAGCAAGCTCTATGGTTGGATTGCAGATGTATTCCTAGTAATTCCTTCTAGTATTTTCTCGACTGCTGATCGCGACAAGGGTGTTTATGGGGGATGGTCGACTTTTCGCAACTTTGCCAACGTCGTCTTTGCGATACTTCTAGCCATTGTGATACTCGCGCAGATTACAGGTATTGGCCTTTCTAATTACAACGTCAAAAAAATCTTGCCGCGCCTAATCGTGGCCGTGGTACTAGTAAATATCTCTTATATTCTTTGTCAGCTAGCAGTAGACTTATCTAACATCGTCGGGCATGGCGTGTACGACTTACTGAATAAATTAGCCGATGGCACATTTAACTTTGGTGCTGTGGGTGACCTTACTGAGCAGCTGACTTCTGGGTCATATGCCGGTGAAGGGTTATTGCTGAAGCCCGTCGATACTGGTACTAGTACTGGGCAAACTATCGCTAGTGTTAGCGTCGTAGGCTTAGTCGGCCTGGTTTCTTGGCGCCTATGGCTGCTGCCACTTTTCTTGACGCTGGTTAGTTCGCTCGTCGCTGTGCTGTTCTTCTTCCTTACTCTTGGTATTCGCCAAGCTGGCGTCATCATCGCAGTGGTTGTCGCGCCGCTCGCCATTATCTGCTATTCCCTGCCGAATACGAAAACAGTGTTCGATAAATGGTGGAAGATTTTCTCGTCGCTGCTGCTAGTCTACCCGATTTGTGGGGCTTTGATGGGGGGCGGGGCTTATGCGGCTACTATTATGATCCAATCCGACTCGAATAATTTCCTATATTTCATCATTGCTATGCTACTAACTGTGATACCGTTCTTCTTGGTGCCAACTATTTTACGAAATTCCCTAAACGGCATCAACATGCTTGGTAATAAGCTGAGTGGCCTTAGCAGATCTGCCCAAAGAGGAGCGTCGGGCGCTATGGCAAAGACACAACGTTTCCAAGATGCCCAGCGTCGCATCCAAGCGGGTCGCGCCAGAGCGGCCATGCGCCGGCACGATGACTTCGCTAATAGTAAACTTGCCAAGAGCAGGCTTGGCCAAGCTATAAGCGGTCTTGGCTCTAGACTTGATGCCTATAGTAAGACAGATCCTACTGGAAACTGGATTCAGCGCCAAGGCGGCCGGCTTGCGCGGGGAGCAGCGGGTACGCTCACAGCTGCTTCTAGAGCGAACCGTCGCGCCTATGCGCGCAATGCTCGAATGGTCATGGCGGGACAACGTGAGCAGTTCGAAGCCGATAGTATCAATTCTACCCTAGCCGGCGAGGACCGAAAGCAGTTTGAGATAGACAGATCAAACGCAGACGCACTATTACGTCAGGGCGGCGATTACAACGATGATAAAAAGATGGGAGCTGAATACCGAACAGCACTTGATGAATATCTAAGGAATCCGCACGACAAGCAAAAGCTCGCTCGCGTAGCTGCCTTGCAAGACCGCTTGAGCAGAACTGACGATGGCGCCGCCTACATGATGTCGGCACTCACTCATGCCGCCGCCACTAACAACAGTCGAGAGATGCGCAATGCCATACAAGATGCTTCTGCTCATATTAATGCCGATGCGCTCAAATCAAAAAACCGCAACTACTTCAAAACTGTACAAGATTTTGCCAATGGCAACTTCTCGCAGGCCAACGACATCTCACAACTCAAAAGCTACAAGGATGGCGATCAGGATATCTACTACGCTGCTGGATACAATAATACACTTCCTGGTCTCAAATACAGCGGTGCGTCATTTGCCGGTTTGGATAACTCCGCCTTTAAACAACTCAAAGCTGGCATTGAAGACAAAACTATCGACGACAAGCATCTCGGTTACATTATGGATGCCGCCAACAATGCACTTGTAGGTGCTGCCAATGGTACGATTGCACTAGATCAAGGCGCCGCGGATTATGCTCGCCAAATTCTCGCCGCTGGTTATGCGCGTGGGGGTGTTGTCGCCAGTAATCCTGGTACTGACACTCCAAGTCCCGTCGTCACTCGTACGGCTGGCTCGCAGGCTATTTCTCAAGCTGACACGCCATCTTTAGGCACGCTAGTTTCTGGCGTTCAGTCTGGCACAATCAATCTTGACCAAGCCAAGCAAATCGCCGAAAACATGCAATACGCCTACACTGACGCAAGCAACAATCTTAGCAATGATAAAATTGCCCAGATGAAACAATTTGTCACCGAAACTAATCGACAGTTAGCTGCTGCTGGCAAACCAATAACGGTTGACGCTAACCAATTCGAGCCTACTCGAGTCGATATCCCTAGAGAGAGAAAGAGACGCAAGCTGCCCCCGAAGCGGCGGATGGCCAAGTAGGTGGCGGCACCAATGCTGGTGGTACTGGCGGTACAGCCGAGCCAGCCCCTAGGACGCCTACTATTGAGATTGGATCGAATATTAATGCTAATGCATATACATCTGGGCCGATGCCGTCTCTTGATCGGCGGGTTGTTCAGTTGCCTTCACCAACTGACCGCAATATTATTATCCAGCGCAAACTTCTAAGTAACGGCACGGTAGAACAAACCGCAATCGACCGCCGCACTGGCAGACCATTTGAAGGACAATCGCCAAGGATAATCAAACCGTCAAATAACGGTACGCCGAAGATACTGTCTTAGCTCCAACAGACAGCTAGCAAAGATACCCACTAGCTCTAGCGAGCGACTAATAAAAGAACTCGATTCCTTCTGCTTGCGTCACAACCCAAAGAGCCCCCTTCTTGTCGAAGGGGGCTCCTGGTCGTATGGAGCGATCAATTTTAAGAAATACTCTTGGTCATAGCCTGGGTGGGCTTGTCTAGACCAAATCTATTTCTTTAATCTATTCTCTTATTTACGCAAGCTGCGGCGGCTAGCAACAAAGTAGCCAGCGGCAGTTACAGCTGCACCAGCGGCAATAGCGCCACCAGCGATAGCTTCAGGACCAGTCTTTGGGAGTTCGGTTTTTTCACAAACCTTGTTCACGACTACGGAAGCGTAATCTTGAATGGTTTTATTACCGACACCACCTTGAACCCAGTTAACCATGGTGTTAGAACCACACTGGAGTTTTTCGTCAACTACTTCAGCAGTGAAACGGATATAAGCGTTTGCACCCTTGGTGTAGTTACCGATATTAATACCAGTAGTGATAATATCGTCTTGGTTAATGGTACCACCATTTGGATGAGTAGAGTTGTAAAGCTTAGTAGAACCTGCAACATACTTCATGTTCTGTGGCAAGATATCTTTAATCATTACATTCTCGTGGGTGGCGTTCTCAGCGCTGTTGTTCTTGTAAAGGATCTGGTATTCAACCTTATCGCCAACCTTAGCGTCGACGTAGTTGCTCCATTCCTTAGTACCAGCGATGCGAACTTTTTGTTCGATAGTGTAATCGGTATCATAAACGGCCTTTACACGGATAGAAACGTAGCTAGCATAAGTGTAGCAACCTGGAATCTCACCGTCGCCTTCAGTTTCGTAACCGATGGCAATACCGTTTTCGGATTTAGCTTTCTTTACAATGTTGTCGCTAAGTTGCTTAGCACCACCATTGATCTTAGAAGCATAACCATTGTTCTCAATCAAAGCTGAACCATCGATGTACTCTAGGTGGAAAGCCTGATCGCTAACAAAGTTTACATAGTCCCAGTACTCTGATGGAGTTGCGTTATCAGAGAAGATGAAACCGTTAACCTGCAATTTGCGAGAAGAAACGGTTGGTTCTGGAACGTCAAATGCTACGCGAGTGTTGTGAGACACTGCAGCCGTACCATCTGGGTTGTTGTTGTGAACATAAAGACGTACTAGGTACTCTTTGCCGTTCTCGACGGTAATTTCGTTACCGTTCCAAACGTTCTTAGCACCAGCGTTAATGCCAGTATATTCACGAGCACCGACGAAGTTCTTTTCATCGCCGATTGTGCTATTTGAAATGGAGTTAAAGACAATCTTGTTGCCCAAAACGCCATTGTTGATCTGGTCGATCGTATAACTTTTACGACCGCCACCGTTGTCACCCCACGCAGAAACAAGCGAAGGAGAAACGGCGACACTTGCCAAGGTCATGGTACTAGCCAAGACCGCAAGCGTACTCTTAACTGCTTTATTCATAATTAATCTCCTTTCAAAAGATTAATAATAATTGATAATGCTGTTTAGTTAGTTTTAGTATTACTGGTCCAAATTGTTAACTCCATCAAATTCCAACAACCGAATCATTTCAGACACAATACCCCGGATATATGCAAACAGATCATTTCTACCCACCAACACAACGTTAGAGTAGACCAAAATGCAAACAAGGGGTTACCCCGGGGGCCGAAGCCCCCAGAGGTAAGGTACGTCCCCCTTTGCTGGGGAATTTTTCATATAAGGACCGAGAGTTGAACCCGGTTTAGTCAAAGTCATCACCACCTTGTGCTCGAAGCCGCTATTGCGGCCCAGCTGTGTATTAGATCGGGACGTTTGAACGTCTGGACGAGCTGGCCGGGATTAACTGAGTTGGTTAATCCGGCGGCGGGGCGATTTCGCCCGTATTGGTCTCCTGCGGAGTGCTCGTGACGTTGCTCGTATTATTGTCCGTTATAGTGGTGCCGTTATTGACCGGAATTTCGGTCTTTTCGGGGATATCACCGCCGAAGGTGGCTCCATCATTCGCATCAGTGATCGAATGATCAACGCCATGAGTCCCGCTGGATTCCTTGTCATCGGCCGGAGTCAGCGGAACGGTACTATTGCCATTCTGGTCCAGATCGTTCCGATCCTGACCAGTGCTCTGATCGCCATTGCCATAATCATGACGCGGCGGCTCTTCTTCCTGGACTTCGCCTCTCTTGTCGGACGGCAGGTTTTCGCCACCGTTGATCGGGGCATTGCCCTGGTTGACCGGATCGGCATCAGGATCTTTCAGACCCGCACCATCACGCGTGTAATACACCGTGAAGACCAAGTCTTTCTTGCCCATGGTGCCAGACACCAGTGATGTCACCGGTGTATAGCCGGTTACTCCCGGAGAACGAACAGAATAACCTTCGCCTTCCTTGTAAGTGTTCGTGTAAGTGGGCGCGGCGGTGCCACCATCCTTAAAAACGTAGTAGATGGTGAGCGTATGGCTCGGTTTCGGGATGATACCCGGCGTGGGCTCAGGTGTAGGCGTAGGCTGCGGAGTGCGATACGGCGGCGGAGGAGTGGGCTGCGGTCCGGGCTCACCACCCTGACCGTAAATCATAGCCCGCTGATCGTACAGGTTTATGCCGATTTCGAGAGTGTCGCCACTCTCATCGTCGGTGTAGACCATCAGGAGAGCCGCACGGTTGTCCTGTTTGGCGGCTTCCTCGGTGCGCGATGCAGAATCTTCCGTCTGATCGGTATTGCGCCAGTTTCTGGCGCTGGTTCTCTCCGTTACATACTGGAATTCAAACTCTTCCAGCAGCTTACACAGCTTAGCGGCAAAGGTTGCATACTCGTCGGTCACCACCATCTTAGTCTTGGCGGTATTAGCGTACTTGACGAAGGCGGAAAGACCGCACGGGGGATCCGAACTCTGCGTCGGCTCCGGACGAGCATAATACTCGTCAGCGAGCTGTAGGAATTCTTCAATCCACGGGTTTTCCTCCGTCACCGGATCCAGCGTCATCAGGGCCTGTGCCCACATGTCGCCAATCACCGGGTTGCTAATGATGCTCTGGTTCAGATCGTGGCGCAGCTGTTCCAGCTGCGTCTGGCGTTCCGTCTCAGAGAGATCGGCGGACAGAATGGTGTCGAGCTGGTCGAGCCAACTCTCCATCGGGAAGCTTACCGGATCGGTAAACTCCTCCTTGTACTTGCGAATAGCTTCAATTCTCTCGTCCTTGCGGGACGCGATAGAATTGGAACTAAATTCCAGGCTGTAATCCTTCAGGAAGGTTTTTACCTGGTTTGCCGTCAGGTTGACGGCGGGGAATGTGTCGCCATTCCATTCATCCGTAGTGGGCTCCTGAGCTACTATGCTGGCCAGACGCGGACTACTCGAACCATCATCCGACCGTGTCTGCGTCGACAGCATGTCGACGGCGCCGGCCCATAAGAGAGCGGCGATCAGCATAAAGGCGATAGTAGCGATAGACTGCTTGGCCTTCAGGCCAGTAGAGCAGTGCTTGCGGAAGCTGACGATCGTCTGGCCGAACAGAACGGCCATCACGAACGACGCTGCGACGGCGCCAATCAGTACTAAAATAGGTTCCATGATCATTTCCTCCTGTTCTAGAATGTCCGCTTTGTAGCGGCAAGATTAATTGTATTAAAAACAAGAACAGGGGGTACCAAGCCCCATTCTTGATATTAACGGGGTTGATACTTGTCATGGCGTGAGCCAACGAAACGATTATGTTACGATTGCTTTGACTTATATGAAAACAGATACATTGCCTAGCATTGTATCTGGAATGATTCGGCTGTAAATGGACCTCTGGCGAGATTGCTCCCACAATCTTTCCAGACTACTTCCATTGTAGCACACATCAGTAAAAAAGTCAAGCACAAAATGCCTATTTTACCATAATTATAACGACAATCACAAACATTGACGTAAACAGGGGTAAAGTAGGGATTTTGCGACTTTTATACTGGTTATACTTAGCTGATAAAGTTCTTGCGGTTTTTTAATTATATTGCTTATGTTTATTTTGTAGCACTAGCTTTTTGTGGGAAATATTGTGGTTATGGTTAGTCGGGGGCGGTCAAGCTCCCGGGCTGGCTAGAGAGGATTTATACATAAACGGAACCCCCGAACTACCTGAGGGTTTGATTAAACGGGGTTCTGGGGATTTGGGAATAGTGCTCTCGGATTAGTCGGGGTTCTGGGGGTTGGAACAAAAAATCCGCCCCCTTATTGTGTGGGGGCGGGTAAAGGGGGAGATCGGTACTCCCCCTTGCTTGCCGTGTAATCACGGCGTCGGGGAGTCGTCACCATCGGAGCCGGCAGAGTCACCAGAAGCGGCGGGATTGGGGTCGGCAGGCGCCGGAGCGCCAGACTCGGAGTCCGGAGCGGGTGCGTCGGGACTGGCGGGAGCCGGGGTGGGGGCGGGAGTGTCAGAATTGGCGGGAGCCGGGGTGCTGGTCGAGTCGGGCTTCGGCTTGGCGGCGAGAATCTTGGCACGGTCGAGCGGGCTAACAATGTAGTCGCGTTCGACGCTGGTCAGAAACTTGAGCTTTGACTCGGTATCCATACCGGTGACCAACTCCAAGATCTCATTCGACAGCTCGAAGACATTGGTGGCGGACTTTTCGTCCGTCCCGCCGGCCTTCTTTTTCTCGTACTCAGCCTTGGCAGCCGCATAGGCGGCGTCGGCTTCGGCATTCTGGCGGTCGAGATCTCTGAACATGACGTCTCGCACTTCGTCGGGCGGTATCTCCTTGCGGACCGGCTGGCCGGCGTCGTTGACATACAGGAACACCAATTCTATGGCACCGCTTGCCATGCGAGACTCGATGACGTCGTCCGGGCTGGCGGTGGGGTCTTCACCCATCTCATCCCGCAGCTTATCTCTGTACTCAGCGGGCAGCCAGAGCTTACACATTTCATCGGTGAGCTCTACGTCCTTGGACTTGATGTAGAAGTTGGTCCCGTGGTGGACCGCGGGGCGGACGGGGGGCGGAGGCCCCTTTTTCTTGTCTTTCCCCTTCTTCTTGGACTTTGCGTCCTTGGTGGGGGCGGCAGCGTCGATCAGATCGTCGTCGTCATCGTCTCTGAACAGGCTGATCAGGTAATCGCTAATCTTGCTCATTCATTTCTCCTCCTTGATATAAATGTACGACCGAGATAAGCGGAATAGCTTTCTCGATTTCGCTTATCTCCATTGTAGCACACCATGCCGTTTTTGTCAAGTACTTTAGCATAAGTTTATACGAATGGGCAATAATATTGCCTGGTTTGTATCTGTTTACTATCCCAAGAGCACAAAAAAACTACTAATTCCCTATTCGAGACTAAATGTCATACGAAATACGAGCTATTCGGCGTTGGTATGCACCGCCGTGACGTCGTCTAGATCGTCGAGTGCATCGAGTAATTTTTCGAGTTTTTCGGCATCGGTGCCTTCGATAGCGACTAGGCTAGTGGGGACATAGCGCAACTCGGCCGTAGTAACAGTGAGACCACCATCTAGCAGAGCTTGGCGCACCTTCATAAGGTCGCTCGACGCGGTCTCGATAATCATGCCTTCGTCGACGCTATCATCGACGTCTTCGGCACCGTTTTCGAGCGCTAACATCATGGCATCTTCCCCGCTCTCGGCGACTTCGATCCAACCTTTGCGCGCAAACTGGAACATCACTGAGCCGGGATCGGCCATGCGGCCGCCGTTCTTGGATAGAGTATTGCGCACTTCGGGCATGGTGCGGTTTTTATTATCAGTAGCGACTTCGATAATAATCCCAACGCCGCCAGGGCCATAAGCCTCGTAAACTTCTTCGATGAGAGCGGCGGCGCTTTTGTCGGCTACGCGGGCAATCGCTCGCTCGATGTTGGCCTTGGGCATGTTGGCCTGTCGCGCCTTCTCTAGCACCATCGCGAGAGATGGGTTCATGTTTGGGTCGGTGCCGCCGCGCGCGGCGATGGCGATTTGATTAGCGATTTTGGTAAACAACGCACCGCGCTTAGCATCGACGACGGCTTTTTGTCGCTTGGTAGTGGCCCACTTGCTATGACCTGACATTTAATTCTCCCTTAATTTTACTGCAATTTAGCTATATTATAGCACAATCCTAGGGTAATTGGCTAGGCTATTCGGTCTCGGGGGTCTCGGGAGTAACTGGAGTCTCGGGAGTTTCTGGGTCTTCGTCGGCGGGATCTTTGGGGGTTTCGGGGGCTGGATCCGATGTGCTGGGCTCGGATGGAGTCGAAGTGGATGGCTGAGTCGACGTAGAGCTAGATGACGGGATGGACGGCGTCAAACCCTGCCAGTCTGAGCGCAAAGGGCTAGTTGGCTGGTCTGGGGTAGACTCCGCACCGCCCGTAACATCTGGGATATCATTGTAACTTTGGGCTGGCGCTGGATTATTGCTCTGGGCTGGCGTATATGTATTATTAGAATTTTGCGCCGGAGCTGGATTGGTAGGGGTGTTTGCCGCGACTTGATTTTCGTCGTCTTTGGCTTCGGGGTCTTCGGGGTCCTTAGCTTCGGCGTCTTCTTTGGGTTTTGAAGTCTCGACTAATACATTATTACCCTTATCATCGGCTGGAGCTTCGGCGACTTTGGCATCACCAAGTACGTCGCCTAGCACATTTACTACTGCTAGAGTTCCGACTGCGCCACCAGCGACGAGTAACATTGCCCCGATGCCGATGCCAATCTTGGCAGGGGTGCTGGCTTCGCTTAAAGCGGTGAAGATTGAAGTTGAACTTGCCATATATCAATTTCCTTGTTTAATTGGTCAACTTTTTCCCAAGATTTGCGCCTAGGCATACTCTTGTCCCACTCAATATTTAAGTTATCTCAATAATATCATATTATTCTACAATTGACAATGGTAATGTCATAAATTTATCTTGCTATATGGCGTTGTCGCAAAATTAGTTCCATCAGGGATAGATGTTGTAAAATTTACAACATTTTGAATGATATTATTTAAGACCGCAGTTTGCATTATGCGACGGGACTTTACTATATCCGCCTGGCTTTTAACAATAAAAGTGCCCCGCTCGATTGAGCAGGGCAATTTTAAGAAAGGTTGCTGAGATGGCACGCGTTGCGAGTGTGGCCTAGGACGCTGGCCGGGCGATTCAAGGCTAAAGATTGCGCGTACGGGCGCTATTTATGGTGTCAGCATAAACGAGCCGTTCCGAACATCGGCAGATATAAGTCCGTCAGTCTTTTCCAGAATTGCCGCGTTGATCTTACCCTGAAACGCCGAATCTTTTACTTTAGTAAGATCCACGATATAAGATTGAAGGTCACCATTTAAGGCGATGCGCAAGGGTCGCGCGTCGATCGCGAAGTAGAACCACCGCTTCTGGATCGCATGCGGGCTCATCTGCGTTTCACGTAGCTCTTCGATATAGTCCAGCACAATCTCGGCCACTTTGGTCGCCAAATACCGTAACTTGTGTGTTCGAATATGCTTGATTTTTCGTTCGATTGCATGTTGTCGTTTCAGAAAATCGCAACATTCCACCGGTTCCGCCATTTCGAAGCGAATCGACAGAGTCAGGTAGGATTCCTCGCGGTTATATTGTCCGCTAATGCAGATGTTCTCGAAACCCATCTCTACGCTGTCGGCGCCGTCCACACGAATCCCCGGAAAAGCAGTTCGTACTGCCTGCAGCAGCCCGTCCATTACGCTTACGCCGCAAACCGGCGGATCACGTTTTAGGCTGCGGTTCAGCATACTGTAATCCACCTCATCACGATAAGACGAAAAGATATAATGCAATTTACGCTCTGGCTGCAAGACCAAAATCTGTTCGTGATCAGGCGTCAAAACAAAATTGTTGGTCAGCTGGGCAAAGACACAGCACAGCTCCGCCGACGGCTTATCATACTGCGCACAGAATTTGCCATAGTCAAAATAGGGCTCAGCCGTGCCATACGATGGTACGCACCGCCGAATGTACAGCTGTGCCGCATTGCTCGCGTCACGTTCAATGCTGATTTCTCCACCCCGGATCATCGAATTGGCACGCACCAACAGTTCGCGTCTCCAATCATTCGACAGATCATGATAGCACATCTGCAATGTTTCAAACTTGAACTTGCCAAAAAGTAGCGACTGTCCATGATAATCGATTAACTCCTGTTTAGTGTCCAGTCCATAAAATTTACGCGGTAGAGCTTCGAGACGAACATGGCATTTATCGATTAGCTGCTTGGCAATCTCGTCCAGATGCTCCTGCCACAAAATTACTTTGCGGCGATTTTCCTGAATCAGGGCCGGAAAATCCAACTTATGAATGACATTGATGTGAGGCGAAGAATCTTCGGAGACATCATGTTCGGTTCTCACGACACGACAAACCTTTGTCGAGATAGCAGGCTTCACTTCAGAGCCGGTAGTGGTAGCAGATTTGGCAGGAGTCGATTTCAACTTACGGGCCATATCTCTCCGGTACACATAGCAGATCCTTGCGGTAGCAGTGTTCAAATCCGCCGTTACGTAACGATGGCGTTCCTGATCGCGGCTCAACCATACATCGATACCACAAAGCTCTTTTACCAAGCGCTGCACAGTAGCCATGTCTTGCGGACCATAGTCGTCCAGATAGACGATTTGTGGCGAAAAGAATTCCACTACATTGCCAACGCCTACCCCGCAAAAAATTCTCTTCCAAAGGTCAATGTACATGTCGCGCACCAGCTGTTGCGCCTGGAATGTTAAATGCGCCTGATGTTGCTGGGCATCTTCGGATTGCCGCTGAGACGCCTTCCCTAGGCTCTCGTCACACCATTCACGCAGATCCTGCGTGCGTTGTCGAACTGATTTCAAAATTCTCATTCCTTTCCTAAAATGTAAAGATCTCCCATACACGGGTATATACATTATAGCATTAAATTATTAGATTGGGATGGTGAGTT
>CAZUNS010000005.1:11747-14837 GCA_964621655.1 uncultured Candidatus Saccharibacteria bacterium
TTTGGCAGTTATTCTTATGCTAAACTACGGTTAAATGTGGTATACTGGTTTTGATGTTTAGCGAAATTGAGAAAGAATACAAGAAAGGTTTGCAGCAGAAGCGGTTTTTGGCTTACTATTGGCCGTGCGCTACGCTGGTGGTGATTTTGGCGCTGGTTTTTGCTTTTATCTTTGATTCAATTAGCTGGATTATTTATGGTTGTGCATTGGTTTTGCTTTTGGTGTTGGTGGCGATTTTCTTCGCTTGGGAGTTGCATTATGCAACCAAAACTTTTCAAAGTGTGCGCCGTAGCAAAAGTCTTTCAGCCAAAATCGCGGCTTATATAATTGCTGACGACAAAAAGCGCATTGATAACCTTATCGCCGATCTGGCTCGTAATGACATTCGTACTAAGGAAAATCTCAGGCTAACGCTGGATTATTTCCAGTCGCGCCTTCCCTATATTGCTAAGACTAGTATTCTCAGTTGGGTGCTGACGGCGGTAATTACGCTGTCGTCGATTGTGATTGTGGCGTATGACGATTCGGTGGGGACGATTAGCCTGCAACGGCTAATTCCGATCTTTAGCTCGACGCTCGCGGTGGCGCTGATTATTTTGACGCCGTTTATCATTGTGCGGATTATTTCGGCGGCTATTTCTAGCTCTCGCAGTAAAGTGGATGCGACTCTGGTCGAAGATTTGGCTTATATTTATGTGCATTTTGAGCTTTATCGGACTAAGCTCGAACACGGGCCGGTTTCTAATACGGAGCTAGTTGCGCAGGAGACTGAGAAGGCGTAACTCGGGGTTTTAGGGGTTGGGCTTTTGTTTTTTGACTATGCGTTTTGGTTTTTGATTGCGATAAGTTTATCAAGATCATAACTTAGGGGAAATGTCTAGGCTTGCGCAGGTGGTTGGCGTAGGGTATAATGGAAGTGTCTAATTCATCACAATCTGATTTTGTTTGGTGCTGTCCTAGTAATATAAGAACGGCACCGCGACAATTAGTAGGATAGTTCCAACTGGTTGTGATGGATTAGACACCCTGCGGTGCCGTTTTTATTTGGTACGAAACCGCCTCCAAAAGGCGCCGAGCGGCCTAAAAGTAAAAGAAATTTTCTAAAAACTCGTAGGGCTGTATCGAGCTTATGATAGCAATGGTTTATTAGCATCTACCATTGCCGGTTTTTGATACTCAGGTAAAGGCGCATGCGTTATGGGCGTGTCGTAAATACCATAAGGAGAGCAAATATGCTTCATAAGAAAGCTAGACCAAAAAGAAAAAGTAGATTATTAAAGATTAATACTAGCAAGGGATATTTTAGTAGTCTATTTAGTATATATCACGACATCGTATATACTAACAATAAGTTTGGTAAAGCTTTGATTAATAGTATTCCGGTCCTAAGCATCTTTGTTCTCCTGGGTATTATTGGTTTCTCTGCTATAGGATTACCACTCGCAGAACCTGATGGAGAGGCCTATGCTGCCGATACAGGCAGTACATCTTCGTTAATTATAGATAATGGTAATCCTACTGATAGTACTACTACAGTACGTAATAATGTAGCTTATTCTAGTCATACAGTACAAGTATCAGCTTCCAATATTAATGGTTATAGTCTAAAGATAACTGGTCCTACTAATCTTACTGGTAGCACTACTATTACTGGTGCAGGTAATAAAACACCAGCTAATATGGCTAATAATACATGGGGATATGCCTGGGGATCTACTAGTACCGCAAATACTAGTTTATCCTACAATAGCTTTACTGGTAGTGCACAAACATTAACTGGTGATAGTGTATCCAATAATTCTATTAACTTTACTAGAAAACTAGTATTTGCCGCTAAGTTCAGCCAAGATGCGGTAGAAGGACATTACAAGGCGAATGTAAAGCTAAACTTAGCAGTAACCCCAAAAGCCTTAACTGCAGATTTCTCGGTTAACTACAATCTGAATGGTGGTACTGGTGGCCCAGAGAATATGAGTCTTGCAACTAATGATTCTACGTTTACGAGTTATACGTATACTATTCCTGATGCCGAACCAACTAGGTCTGGGTATAGATTTGAGGGTTGGAGTAGCGACAACGGCTCCACTATCACATACCAGCCGCGGCGATTGACAACGAAGGCAGAGACAATCACTTTAACTACCGCTAGCCCTAGCGTCAACCTAACAGCTGTTTGGAGAGTTATTGGCGTTTGGAGTAATGGCGCCAATCCTGGTATTACCACTATGCAAGCGATGACGGCTAGTATTTGCACATCGGCTACAATTGGTACTAACATATTACTAAGAGATAGTCGTGATCAAAAAGTTTATGAAGTAGCCAAACTGAAAGATGGTCATTGTTGGATGAACAGCAACATGACACTAGATTTGAGCACTGTTACATTAACGCCAAATGATTCTGATGTTACATCTAACTATAATGCTGGTACGGCTACAGAAATCCTAAACACGCAAAACTGGCCAAGCTCCGATTCTGGGCGTAGTTGTTTTAAAACTAATGGTTATGGGAATTCAGGCTATTATACAGCCTACGGCTACTACTATTCTTGGCGAGCTGCAATTGCTGGGAGTACTTTCGCTAGTGGTAAAGATGCTGCTGGCAGCATCTGTCCTAAAGGATGGAAACTGCCTAAAGGCGGCACTACGGTAGCTCTCAACACCGCATCTTCTCAAGCTGGCAATGATTTTGCCAATCTCATGAATACTGATGGCGCGGGGTGGTCGGGTACTATATCTGGTTATAAATCTTGGTCTGGTAAATTCTCGTCTACTATACCCCCTACGATGCTTTTGGGCGGTGGCAATTGGTATCGTGCTGGACGCATTATAAGTAGTAATAAAGATGTTAACTGTATAGGAAATTGCACAAATTATTGGTCTCGTACGCACGCTAGTTCGTATGACTCTTTCGCGATGCAGTCAGTTGACTCCTATCTTTACCCAGCATATAATGAACTCTCTGACACCTACGGTCTTCCTGTCCGTTGTGTTGCCTATTCTAATTAAAACCCCGATTTCTCATCTAAAGCTCTCTAGAGCCGTTCTAAGCGATTTTTAACCAAAACCGCTATAGGACGGCTCTTTTGGG
>CAZUNS010000006.1:0-8403 GCA_964621655.1 uncultured Candidatus Saccharibacteria bacterium
CATAAGGAATTGCTGTACAGATATAAACTTTTGACATAATACTTATATTATACCACATTTTAATGCGGTCGCTTTGTGGAATGCTCTTTATGCGAGACGTGTCGCTCGCTCCCGTCGTTACGGGGCTCGCGCACTCATTCTCAGTCGTAACTTCCGAAAGCTCTCATAAAGAGCTTTCCACAAAAATCCGTATCAAAATGAGTTTTTATCCACTGCCATGATTTGTAGCGAAGAGCGCTGCTTCTTCCACTGGAATTGCATCGGGCATAGCCATAATTTCGGCGAAGGAGATCACATCCGAATCCACCAGATTAATCGATCGATCCAACCATTCAGAATTCCATAATGCTAAAGTGCGGTCGTGCAA
The DNA here is from genome assembly GCA_964621655.1 of uncultured Candidatus Saccharibacteria bacterium. Taxonomy (GTDB): domain Bacteria; phylum Patescibacteriota; class Saccharimonadia; order Saccharimonadales; family Saccharimonadaceae; genus Nanosyncoccus. Next base: position 368 of record CAZUNS010000006.1, read on the forward strand.
GATTTTACAAAGCGAACTTTGATAACGTAGATGTGGCTCGCGTTTAATACTGAGACGCTGGAGCCAAATTTCTAGATATTCCATGTTGGGAACATTGACAAACTTTTTCTGAATATGCTCGACTACTTGTGCCGTAGTAGCCTTATCATGCACGCTCAGATATTTACTAAGAATCGCCACACAATGCGCCCAAGTCCCCGCGTGACGATACATAATATCGGTCAAAATCCCTGCAATCTGCCAAATATCTTCATGGCAGTTTGCATCATAAATTTCTTTCAGATACAATCCACACAATGCACTTTTTACACTCCCGCAATGCGGAAATTGGTCATTAAAATCCCGGATCAAAAGTAAACTTTTGAGAATACTTACTTTATTATCGCCAAAAATGAGTGGCTCAATACGCTTCCAAGCCAAACGATCTGGCTTCAAGGCATGCTTCACCATGTTGGTAGTAAGTTGAGTTTTGGCTAGGTTGATCTTGAGATTAAATTCTGCTAAAGTTTCTACTAAGATTTTCATGACAGCTTCGGCGACATCTAAATTGTTGGCAAAGATTCGATAATCATCTCGATAACGCAAAACCTGTACATCTGGAAAACCTGCCAGCCTACCACAAAACGTACAGTCTATATAACTAAGCATAATTTCGGCAAAAAAATCCATCAAAACTGAGCCTTGCGGTACACCACAAGTCTGCCCATAGGACATTTCTTGTAAAAAATCTGCTAGCTGCCAGCCAACTAATTCAGGGTCATACTCACATTTCCGACCATGCAAAGCCCAAGCTAATAGATGAAATGGCAAGGTGTCATAGCAGCTCGTCAAATCCGTAGTTAACATATATTTATATTCTAATGACTTACGAATAGTCTCATTAGTAAAATTCCCCGACCAATTAAAAATATCTTGTTCGTTTTTGTTGAGTCGGTTTGTTGGCGCCATCATTGTGCTGGCACAATTAATCTTTGGGCTGCGCAACGCTTTGGCTCGCTCGCAGACTAATTGCCAGTTATCTGCTTTAGTAAGATAATGCACCATTCCTACATAAATAAAAGGATGGATGATTTGATGTTTGCGCCAAGCATACTGGCCGTCTTTACTACAAATCAGAGCATGGTTTACATTTTCGCAATGACGCGGATGGCGAAATGGAAGATAGAAATCTTGCAAAGCTCGTTCTTGCATAATTTCGCGAACTTGATCCAGGATCATACCAAACTTAAAATACGATGGCAGTTCCAAAGAAAAGTAACTTTTTGGTCTTAGAAAAAACTTTCTAGCTTCCTTTCGACTAAGGTCTAGTAGTGTTCTCATAGAAGTACCCGTTGATTTTTGTTTGGCAATATATTTTTACATGAACAACAACACCTTCCCACCTTTTACAATATACCCTCTCTATTTTTGTTATAATTATGCTTATTATAGCACAGAAGTATAGATTGCTTATGTATTTCGTGAAGTGCATCTGACGCTTTAGGCAAAAGTAGCCACGGATTTTACGAAAACGTGTTATAATTAGCATATTATGGGAAAACTAGAAGATATTGTAAGTTTGTGCAAACGTCGTGGGTTTATCTTCCCCGGCTCTGATGTTTATGGCGGTATGGCTGGCACTTGGGATTTTGGTCCCTTAGGTGTCATGTTGAAGCGTAATCTAATGAATGCTTGGTGGAGATTTTGGGTAGAACAGCGCGATGATATGTATGGCGTCGATGCGGCAATCATTATGAATCCAAAAACTTGGGAAGCTTCGGGGCACGTTGCTACCTTTGCCGATCCTTTAATTGAGTGCAAAGAATGTCATGGACGTTTCCGCGCCGACAAGCTCGTTGATGGTGCGACCGAGAGTATTACGACCGAAGAATTTCTTCAGGCCAATCCTAAGTGTCCGACTTGCGGCAAACAGAATTGGGGCGAAATTAAGAAGTTTAATATGATGTTCCAAACTCACGTTGGTCCGGTAGAAGACGATACGAGTATTGCTTATCTTCGCCCCGAGACTGCTCAAGGGATTTTTACCAACTTCAAAAATGTAGTAGATACGATTTATCCAGATATGCCTTTTGGGATCGCTCAGCAAGGTAAAGCTTTTCGGAATGAGATTTCTCCGCGCGATTTTATCCTGCGTGACCGCGAATGTTCGCAAATGGAGATTGAATATTTTATCAATCCTAAGAACTGGGAGGCGGAATTTGAAAAAATGCGTACTGGGCAGCATGTCTTCTTGGAAGAGATTATTGGCTTGCCCGAAAGTATGATTCATGAGTTAGAAGTACCAGCCGAAGACCGTGCCCACTATTCTAAGCGGACGATTGATTACATGTTTGATTATCCGAATGGCGAAGAAGAGCTAATGGGCTTGGCTTATCGTACTGATTTTGACCTTAGTAATATCCAGCGCGCATCAGGTAAGTCGATGGAGTACCGCGACAAAGTTACGGGCGAGACTTATATTCCACATGTAATTGAGCCTTCGATTGGCGTAGAGCGTCTCTTCTTGGCAGTACTCACGGCTGCTTATTGGGAAGATGGCGATCGTACCGTTTTAAGGTTGTCGGAAAATCTTGCACCATATAAATTCTGTGTTTCGCCATTACTGAAGAACAAGCCAGAATTAGTCAACAAAGCCAAAGAAGTTTATCAGCAGCTCAAAGATAAATATACTTTTGTCACCTGGGATGATTCTGGAAATATTGGTAAGCGCTACAAGAAACAAGACGAGATCGGTACGCCGAAGTGCGTTGTCATTGATTTTGATACGCTAGAAGATGACTGTGTAACTGTTCGTGATCGTGACACTACCGAGCAAGAGCGGGTGAAGATTAGCGAGTTATAGTTTTTTTGACTTAGAAACTTGTCACCTACGAGAAAATGTTGTAAAATTTACAACATTTTCTTTTGCAATGTTCTATAGATTATACTATAATAAAATGATATGAGTAAAAAGAAGCAAAACACCGTTTTTAGGACGTTGCATTATTATTGGCAAGAGATCAAGAAGTACAAATGGTACGCTCTAGGAACTTTCTTAATCACGCCGGTAGTAGTGTTTATTAAAGCGATCTTGGCGCCGCTGATTTTTGCTGATTTGATTGAGAAAGTTTCACAAGGTCTTCCTTTTGAAGAGCTGGTTGGCATTGCACTGGGCGAAATCTTCTTCTTTCTCTTTCTCTACATGTTAAATAAACTTGTATTAGAAGAATTACGACTTTTTTGGTGTTGGAAATTAGAGTTATTGGCAATTTATGATCTCGCTGATTTATGCTTTGATACCGTGTCAGCACAATCGATGCAATTTCATAGTGATCGATTCTCTGGCTCACTGGTATCGCAAACTAATAAATTTATTTGGGCCTTTGAACGGTTAATTGATGTAATCGTCTGGGATTTCTGGCCGATGCTGGTATATATTATAATGGTAGTGATCGTATTGGCACCCCAAGTGCCGTGGTTTGCGGCGGGGTTGGTGATTTTTGTCATAGTATATGCGACTATTGCTGGGTTGTCATTCCGCAAGATTGGGCATCTTAATGATGAAGAGGCCAGTGCCGAAGCTAAGCAGACCGGGCAGTTGGCCGATTCAATCTCGAACATCATCTCCGTCAAATCTTATGCAATGGAAGGACACGAAAAGGAGCGTTACTCCAAATTTGCAAAAACAACCTACGGCACGGGTATTCAGTTGATGCGTGCGACAATAAAGCGCGACATCATGTTTAGCGGCGTACAAATTGGTATCACTGCGCTCATCTTGGCATTTCTGCTCGTGGGGCGCGAATGGCTCGGGCTAACAATTGCAACGCTAATCTTGATCGTGAATTACGCTCAAACAATTCAGGGTGAGCTGTGGAGCATTACGCATATTTTCAAAAATATTAACCGTGTATTTGGCGATACGCATGAGATGACTTTAATTTTGGATATGGTAGACGACGTAGTTGATGAGCCAAATGCTCTGCCACTTGACTTAGAGACCACAGATATTGAATTTAAGGATATTGCCTTCCAGCACGCTGATGCGAAAACTCCGATTTTCATGAATTTTAATCTAAAAATTCAGCCAGGGGAACGCGTAGGCCTAGTCGGAGTGTCTGGTTCGGGCAAAACTACTTTGACAAAGTTGTTACTGCGATTTGCCGACGTAAGCGAAGGTGCGGTCGCTATTTCTGGTCAGGATATTAAGCAAATCACCCAGCAAAGTTTACGCGAAAATATTGCCTACGTTCCCCAAGAGACTTCACTCTTTCATCGTACAATTGCCGAAAATATCGCTTACGGTAAGCCGAGCGCAAGTTTTGAAGAAATTCAGCGCGCAGCTAAGCTCGCCAATGCCCACGATTTTGTTATGGAACTACCAAATGGTTATGACACTCTCGTCGGCGAGCGTGGGATTAAGCTTTCTGGTGGTCAACGGCAACGTATCGCGATCGCACGTGCCATTCTCAAAGATGCACCGATCTTAGTTCTAGACGAAGCTACTTCGGCGCTTGATTCCGAGTCGGAAGCGCTGATTCAAGATGCACTTAACACCTTAATGAAAGGTCGTACTAGCTTGGTGATTGCGCATCGACTATCTACAGTTGCCAGTCTCGATCGAATCATCGTGCTCGAGAATGGTAAAATCGTCGAGCAAGGTACGCATCATGAATTACTAGAAAAACCAAAGGGAGTTTATCATCATCTCTGGTCGCGTCAATCTGGTGCTTTTATGGAAGATGAATAAAACTACCCTTCGTTATTAGTTAAACCCTGTAAAATACTTTTTCAAGGGAATTCGGACCCACGAGAAGAACAAGCGCGCCGACCCCTGCAACGGCAGGTGTCGGCGACGCGGCCCAAGAAAAACGTATTTTTACAGGGTTTGCCTAGCTTAATAACGGCTAGCTAATAATTCTCATTGTTCGTTCCAGCGCTTAATGGCGTCGGCGATAACTTTCTTGGCTTCATTAGCATCAGCAAATTCTTTTACTTCAGTAGAACCAGGCTTTTTTAAATCCTTGTAATGATTGAAGTGGAATTCGATTTGCTTAATTAACTGTTGCGGCAGATCTGCAAGTGTTTGAATAGCATCACCATTATTGCGATCGTCAGCAGGAACAGCGATAATCTTGTCATCGACTTCACCATCATCAACAAACTTCATCACACCAAGAATACGAGCTTTCATGAAAGTGCCGGTTGTAAGTTGAAGTGGGCTAATCAAGAGCACATCAAGTTCGTCACCGTCTTCGTCTAGCGTCTGTGGAATAAAACCATAATTTGCTGGCTTTGCAAACAGATCTGGCTCGATACGGTCAATCTCGAAAGCACCACCTTCCATGTGGCGACGATATTCAATTTTCTGCGTGCTACCAACCGGGATTTCAATGACGACATTAATCTCGCCATTCTCATAATCCCCTGGGGTCAAAATTTTATTAAAATCTGCCATAATAACTCCTTTTTATACTATATATTATAGCATAGGTTTGCGAGCCGATGATCATTTAACACTAGGGATTGTCTCGTATATATCTTTTTCTCGGGGGTGCGGAGCTTACGAGCGAGCATGCAGTGCGCGAGACCCGTAACGACGGGCTCGAGCGACACGTCCCGAGAAAAAGCGTATATATGGGATAATCACTATTTATTATTATGGTCGTAATCACTTGGTTCGCCAAAGATCTTCTGACCTTGCACATCTTCTGGTAAATAACTTTTGTCTAAATGAAATCCCGCTTCCCATTTTTGCCCCTTGCCAAAACCAAGATTTTTCATCAGCTTAGTCGGCGCATTACGCAAATGAATTGGCACTGGGCTGCCCATACTCATGCGTGCTACTTCTTTGGCTCGCGCCCAGCCATCATAAGTCTCGCGACTTTTGCGCGCTTTTGCGAGCACTACTGCTACGTGCGACAAAATAATCTCGCCTTCGGGCATTCCTACCCGCTCGATTGCTTGGAAACAACTTACGGCAAGATTTAAAGCGCCATTCCCAGCTAATCCAATATCTTCCGATGCAAAAATTACCATTCTGCGTGCAATAAATTTCGGATCTTCGCCACTAATCACCATGCGTGCCAAATAGTATAAAGTCGCATCTACATCTGAGCCGCGCATCGACTTAATAAACGCAGAAATGTTATCGTAGTGATAATCGCCACTTTTGTCATAAGCGGGAACTTTTTGGCCTACTGCTGTTATCACCACATCTTTTGTCACCTTTTTCGCCAAGCTCAAAGCCAATTCCAAATCTCCGAGCGCCGAGCGCGCATCGCCACCGCTCAAATCAGCAATCAACTGCACCGCGTCATCGTCAACTCGTTTTTCGGCCTTTTCTGCTTTGATAGCACGTTTTAGGACTTCAATAATACTGTCTCGATTTAGCGCCGAAACAATCACTACTCGCGAGCGCGAAATTAATGGCGAAATTACTTCAAAACTCGGATTTTCCGTGGTCGCGCCAATCAAAATAATTAATCCAGATTCTACGTGCGGCAAGAAAGCATCCTGCTGAGCTTTGTTGAAACGATGAATTTCGTCTACAAACAATACCGTGCGCGTCTGTAAATTCCAGTTTACCCGTGCGCGTTCCACTACATCTTCGATATCTTTTTTCTTGGCGGTTACTGCCGAGAGTTCCACGAAGTCTGCTTTGTATTCGCGTGCCAAAATTCTAGCCAAAGTTGTTTTACCTGTGCCTGGTGGGCCCCAAAAGATCAAGTTGACAGGCTCACCTTTTTTGACAATCTCGGTCAAAATCTTGCCATCACCAATAATCCCATCTTGCCCCACCACTTCATCCAAAGATTGCGGTCGCATACGTTCCGCTAACGGCACTCTATTCATAGCATATATTATACTATAATTTTTGCTATGCGGCTATCGTTATTGGCGCCGCTAGGGTTTATGCAATGCTATTTTGGCACAAAGGCCCGCACAATCATATCCAAGGCTGGTAAGATTTCTGCTGCCCGATTCACGCGCGATACTGCTTCAAGTTTATTGCTCAAAATCACTCTAGTTAACTTAATTTCTGATGCGCCAATCTTTCCGGCTGGATCCATTCTTAACGCTGTCTCGATATTATCCCAAAAGTAAGTTACATCGGCCTGCAGCGGGTCGCCATTTACGTCACTGATTAAATTAATTTCTTCCCCACTTGCGCGCACCAAATTTAACAAAAACCAAGTTTTTACTAATTCGGGATTAAGGTTTTGATGTAAACCCGCCAAAGCTTGATCGAGTAAGAAAAAATATTCATCGCTATCGGTTTGCTCAGCGGCGCGTTCGGCTCGCCGTAAAAAATCCGAAGCTAATTCGATTCTAGACAAATCTTGCATAATATTGCTATAAAATCGCAGCATTTTTGCGCTCGTCAAAATTCCTAAGTCACTTTTGCCTTGATGGATTACCACATCCGCCACCGAAAAGAGTTCGATACTGCCAGCAAGACGCGATTTTTCCTTACGTACGCCACGCGCCAAGGCCGCAATTTTTCCTTCGGGAGTTAAAAAGTTTAAAATCCGATCCGTCTCGCCGTAGTTAGTACGCCTTAATATGATTGCTTGCGTTCGGATATCATTTGCCATTCTCTATTTCCTGCTCATGTTATGTTTGCAATTTTACTAGCCTAAACTACACCCGCACGTTATCTTGTTTCGACCATACTTGCGAAACTACTGCGGCGATTCCTGGTGGCGTCATGGTTTCTTTTGATAAAACTTTTATCACTTGGTACTGCATGAGATCGGTGACTTTTAGATCGAGATAAGTCATAATAACAACTGGAATTTGATTTGTGTCCGCATACGAACTTAACTCATTTAATAAACTAAGTCCATTCGGTCCATTCAACATAATATCCATGATAATTAAATCGGGAATTTGTTTTTCTAGAACGGACATTACGTCAATAACATTAGTGAACTTATAACATTGAGTTTCTTCGGGACAAGTTTTAATAGCACGGACGACACACTCCGCCATTATTTGGTCGTCGTCAATAATAAAAATCTTGCGTAGCATTAGAACAAACAAGCCTGTTTAGA
>CAZUNS010000006.1:8503-14357 GCA_964621655.1 uncultured Candidatus Saccharibacteria bacterium
TCGTCGTCAATAATAAAAATCTTGCGTAGCATTAGAACAAACAAGCCTGTTTAGAAATCGGTATTTCAACATAAAAACTAGTACCATCACGATGTCGCACTGCACCAAACTCAGCGTGCATGTATTCCGCAAATCTTGCTGCGATATATAATCCTAAATTAGAACTACCAGGACGCATAGCAATCATGGTTGGCTCTGGAATTCTACCGTATTTAATTTCACGCCAAGTTCGCCAAGGCAGAGCTGGGCCGTAATCTCGTACATCGATTTTAACATGGTCGTTTTTATCACTAATCGTCACTAAACTTGTCATGTTGGTTTCAGAATGATGTAAAGCGCTAGCGCAAAAGTTAAAAACAACACTATTTAATAATTCTGAATTAGCAATGACTAATTTTTGACGATTCTTATAAATCATACGGAGATTTTTTTGTTCATAGGCAAAAATTCGCTTTAAGTCATTGGAAACCGATTCGCAAACTCCACGCACACTGACTGGCTCCATAGTAAACAAACCATCTTCCAAATGGGCAATTTTAATTAAATCGTTCACTTGCGCAAGTGCACGCTCCGATACATCCACCATTTGCGCAGCAACGCGCGATCGGCTAGCTTGATCTGGCGTAATACCCAAAGATAGTGCTAGTTGTCGCATCAAACCTAGTGGCGCCTTTAGCTCGTGCGCCGCCGCCAAAATACCATTTACCTCACTCCCCATGGAGCAATTATAGCACAAACCACAAGAGAAGTTATAGATGTTAGCTTGTAAAATTTACTATTCGCTCATCTCAAGCTAACATTCAGCAATCTCCGCTCACGACATCCGGTGGGGCTCTCCTTATTGCGAATAAGCTTTGGCGGTTTTCACAGCCCACTCGCGCAATGCGGAACCGCCCCAGCCGGGCTATGATGTCTTAGAGTGGAAGATTACTGAATGGTATCGAATAGTAGTTAAATAGTAACTGCAAAACTTACTCGACCAAGCTTACTGAGTCAAGAATACGATAAAACTCATCCAAGAAAATTTCGGCATCAGTTTGTAAAATCACGGTCTTGTCACGCAACTTCAAAATCATAATTGCACCATTTTGCGAATTCGAGATTTGGCCCGTATAGACATTCGCCAATACGCTACCGACTTCTTGGTTTTTTAGTTTTAGCTTACCGCTTTTGATGGAGCTTTCGTAAGACTTGGCCACAGAGTCAAACGCCGCATCACGGATTCTCATACGCAAAGCATTAACGGACGTGGTACTAATCGGATTAATTTCTACCGGATTGAAATAAGCTTCAAAATCACCACCATTAGCGGCGTCTTTGGCGATGTAAACACTCCAGGTTTGCGGATACTGAAAACTAAAGCTACCATAATCGGCTGGGCCCGTAAAAGTCTTGTAGGGGAATTTTTCGCGCTCAGCAAACTCGGCTTCCATCTGGGCAGTATTATCGGCTACTGCGATCGCCACTTGCGCATTCAGACGCCCATCAAAGTCCGTCGAAATTGTGTCCCATTCAATATATTTCTGGATATAGAGCCAAATAAATACTATCGCCAGCAAACTAGTGACCACCAATAGTATTGTTTCAATCAAAGTACTACGATTCTTAGCCTTGGTTTCGGTCTGTTGTGTCATGGTCTGACCATCCGATGTCAACTGCACTCCTGTATTATACGGCGTCGCGCCCGGAGCAGGCGGAGCGAACTGCGGTGCTTGATTTGGCTCAACGACACTTCCAGATTGAGATGAATTCTTCTGCATACTATTATTATATGCCAAACTTTAGCTTTTTGTAAAGTCTGCAATGACTTCAACTTGATTTTTTAGGTTTGCTAGATCTTTTTCAATTTGGTCGGCCAAGGCGGTAGTTTCTTTATACTTAGTTAGAGCCTGATCAAGTTCAAATTCGTCGCCATAAAACCACTCCACCATTTCGTCGAGCTGCTGAATTTGCTTGCTAATTGAAGTCTTAGTTTTAGCCTTGTTGATAAGTTTAGTCTCGATTTTCCAACCAGAATCATCTTTAGTTTTAGTCTCGGTCTTGGACATCTTTTATCTCCGCGATTATATTTTTATGCACTGTGGTAATTTGTAATTCTGCGCCGGGCGAAATCTTGCCAGAAATAATCGCATAGCCGCGTTTCAAGACGTTCTCGGGATTTAAACTAGCGAGAATCTTGCGGGTTTCAGCGAGATGTGAATGAACTTGTTGTAACTTTTGCAGAATCTGCGTACGAATCTCATCAACAATGCCATTTAGGCGCTCTTGCTCATGCTTAATATTTTCCAAAATCATCCGACGCACAGTGAAAATATTTTCTTGTATACGTCGACTCATATCTTTGCGGTCATAAGTCAAGCGCTCAGCCGCGTTGGATGGGGTAGATGCGCGTACATCGGCCGCCAAATCCGCCAAGCTTTCGTCAACTTCGTGACCAATCCCCGTCATCACTGGAATACGACTTGCTGCGATGGCACGGGCCAGCCCTTCGTCATTAAAGGCCGACAAATCATCTGCACTACCGCCACCCCGTACAATCACAATGGCTTCAACTTGGGCTTGCTGGTTGAAATACTCAAGGGCGTGCACGATTTGTTCCGGCGCTGCCATGCCTTGCACCTGAGTATTAATCGTCTGAATTTGCATACCGCCCCAACGGTTATCGAGAATTTTCAAGAAATCAATATAACCGGCGGCACCTGTCGAAGAAATTACACCGATTTTCGTCAAACCTTGCGGAATTGGACGTTTCTTGGCAGGATCAAAAATTCCTTCAGCAGCAAGTTTCTTTTTTAATAACTCAAAACTTTTCTTGATGCTGCCTTCGCCTACGGGCATGACTTGGCGCACAGTCAGCGAAAACTTACCCCAACGAGTCAAACGCGGCGTCGCTTTTACTCGCACTTTCATGCCATCAGTCAAAGCGGTTTTGAGTTGACTCAAAACTATGAAGCAACTGACGCTAGAATCTTCTTCCTTTAGATCAAAGAAAACCCATTTGCCTTGATTGACTTTAAAGCTAGCTACTTCACCTTCGACAATCAAATCCGGGAAAGCGTAATCCAAAGATTGATTGCAGATATCGATAAATTCTGAAACTGAAAGGCTAATTTCCGTCTGCATTATCGAATTTTGCCTTTTCTTGACGCCCAATCTTAGAAATTGAATGTTGATAAAAACCGTAACCGCTAATAATCGTACTAGCCAGTACAATTACGCGGGTCATTAATACAACCGTAGTTGCCAGCGAAATCGGCACTCCTAAGCTCACCATAATTCCCGCCATGCCTAGCTCATAAAGACCATACGGTACGATTGAACCCATCACCGAGCCAATGGCTTCACCAATCATGATTTGTGGCAAAATTTCTGGATAGCCCAAACTCGCCGCCACGATCCAATAAGTTGCAATCTCCAAAAAACTATAAATGATTCCCCAAATAATTGGCCTGATTAAAACTTTCTTGTTGCGTCGCGCAATCATCAGATCGTCATGAATGTCATTCAAATATTTATCTGTCACAGAACGTTTGAGAATTTCTGGCTTGCGCCCAAATGTAACTTTCCGAACTACGAAGTTTATAAATTTTGTACCATTACGCGACGCCCAGTCGATTCGTTGCTGACCACTCGCAATCACAATCATTGCGCCAATGGCAGCGATAATCCCTACGCTCAGGAGTGCGGTCATACCAATCACCCAACTCCCCGACGCCGGAACCGTACCAAAAATCAATAGAGCCAAAATTGCCACAATCGTCTGTAATTGATTTGCGCAAATTGTAATTACATAGCGCAAAACATACATAAAACTCGACTGCCCAGCCGTGGCGCCAAAAGGTTTTAGGCGCCATGTTACATAGCCAAGACCACCAAGACCCCCGGCTGGCACGGCATGATTGACAAAGTTTAATTCTAACGATACACGCATCAAAGTCCAGGCCGAAACCTTTTTGGTAGTCTTCTTGCTAGCCATATACGAAAAGAACATCTGCCCGCAACAATAATACATAAATAACTGTTCCGGAATTAATAACAACAAGACTAAGATATTTGTTTCGCCAAGATGATTAATCGCTTCCAGAATATCTTCCCAATTTGAATAAATTACATAAATTAGTAAAACTAAAGTCAAAATGGTTAAAATTGTCCGAAACGAAAGCTGAAATTTCTTTTTTTCTTTTACCATGCTAGCATTATAACATAGTTTTAGGCACAACTTAGCAATTTTTGAGCAGTAGTTATATGTTATAATTGAAAGATGAAGAAGTATGTCGCGGTTTTGGGTCGTCAACCGTTAATTTCTGTTGCCGAATTAGAAAGTTTGTTTTCTGATGTGCGATTGATTGCTCCAAATTTAGCTGAATTTTCGTCGAGTCAAGTCCCGGATATTAATCGTCTAGGTGGCACGCTAAAAATCGCGGCGGCGCTTAACGTGCCGGTCGAACAATTCTTTGCATCTCTGCCCGCAACTGGAAAAGTCACGCTGGGAGTTTCCGATTTTTCCAAAAAGGCGAGTGTGCGTTCTGCCCAGCAGGATGCTTTACATTGGAAACGTTTGCTGATTAACAAGGGCCATAGTGTCCGAATTGTACCCAACCAGAGCGCAGTTTTGTCAAGCGCCACTACTTTGCATAATAAGCTTTATAAAGAGCTGAAAATCGAGCTAATTAAGCATAATCATGATTATTATCGTGTCATCAGTGTGCAACAAATTGATGCTTACGTCAAGCGTGATCAGGCCCGCCCTGCCCGTGATGCCAAAGTTGGTATGTTGCCGCCAAAATTAGCGCAGATTCTAATTAATCTTTGTGGCAACTTGCCAGCTAGGTCGGTTTTGCTCGATCCTTTCTGTGGTACTGGGGTGGTGTTGCAAGAAGCTACTTTAATGGGTTATACGCCATACGGCACCGATATTAATGAGCGGATGGTAGAATATAGTAAGAAAAATCTGGCATGGCTACTAGCTCGGGGTCAAAATTATGGCTCAAAAGAAACTAAGGTCGCAGAGAAAATGAGCGACGAAGCGGCTTTACCAAATCATATTACCGATTCAGAAAGCCAAGTTAGCGCGCTAATCCAAACTGGCGATGCGACTAACTTCGTCTGGACGCTGCCCATTAACGCCGTCGCGTGCGAAACTTATCTTGGTCCACCGATGTCGCAAGCTCCCGCTGACATCAAACTTAAACAAGCCAAACAGGAGTGCAAAAGTATCATTATTGGCTTTCTTAAGAATCTATCCGCCCAAATAAAACCCGATACCCCAGTTGTGATTGCTATTCCGGCTTGGTTGCGTCCCGACGGGCGTTACGAACGTCTAAATCTGCTTGACGAAATAGAGAAACTGCGCTATAATGTAGTAAGATTTAAGGATTTGGGGCAAAAAGACCTACTTTACCACCGTGATGGCCAAGTGGTTGCCCGTGAAATAATAGTTTTAAGGAAGAAATAACATGTCACACGTCAAAGCTGGCGGTACCGCCAAAAATATTCATAATAATGCCGGTCAACGTCTTGGCGTTAAGCGTTTTGGTGGCCAAAAAGTTCGCAATGGCGAAGTCTTAGTCCGTCAGACTGGTGCTACCAAAATTGCTGGTCCTGGTACTTATATGAGCCGCAATTTCACCATTCATGCCGCGAAGGATGGTGTTGTAACTTTTGTCAAAACTAAAAAATCTCATTTCTCCGGTAAGAATGTACCCCGCGTACGCGTAGAAGTTCGCTAAATACTTTTACTAGCTGTTAATTCACATGATTATCAAGTTGGTTTAGAAGAGTGTTGTAAATTTTACAACACTCTTGTTTTGTGCGGTAAAATGCTTGACTTTTTTAATGATGTGTGCTATAATGA
>CAZUNS010000007.1:0-13985 GCA_964621655.1 uncultured Candidatus Saccharibacteria bacterium
TGATCAAATCTAGCAGCAAAGACTAGTTTATTATTACTTACATTAAAGCTATTAGTCGAAGTGTTATTAGTAGCTGATACTGTATTGCTTAGTAGGGTTACTGCACTACTAGTAGGTGCAGTATAGCTGAGAGTACTATTGTCACTAGTACTATCACCAAAAGCATATCCCCAAGTATTAGCTGGTATATTACCACCTTGAGCCCCATTAGCAGAAGTTAGTACATCATTGCCATTAACATACCTGAGATTACTATCACCATAGATATTTAGGGCATAATCACGAACATTACTACCTTTGACAGTAATAGTATGAGACCTATAGGCGGTACTATTTCTACCGGCTGCGACTTGTTCGTTCTTCCCACTACCGCCAATGACAATGCTGGCGGTATTATCACCAATTGTCTCATCGGCGTAAGCTTCGTGACTAGTCTCTCCTAAACCAAATAAAAAACTAGAGTTAAATAAAACCACATTGTAGATCATAATACCCAGGAGAACAAAGATGCTTAGGACCGGAATACTATTAAGAATTCTTTTATTAATTCTAGAAGAATTAAATATTGCATTAAGACTACCCTTGCATTTTAGTCTTAACTTTTGATAGTGTACTTTTAGCATCTTTACTCTCCTTGTAGATATATGTAGATTACCCAAGGATGCCGTATATATTGTTTTTACTTGGAATACGATTATTAGGCTATCAAAAACCATACATATTCTGGTGTCGAGAGAATATATATTGTATTACATAATCTAAAGTTAATAACTAATTTCCGGTCGGTATTAACTTTTTATAATTTGTTTTTGGTAGTCGCAACAAAAACGACACCGCAGAGGTGTCTAAGCCTTAATAAATGAGTCGTCACAAAATATTGTTTCGTCTGCATTTCTGCGGTGCCGTTTCCGACATGCGAAACAGTATCCTGTGACCACATAAAAATGCGACTCGAACTTTTATTAAAAACTTAGACATTTTTATTATAGCGGTATTATTACATTTTGCCAAGACTTTTTTGTCATGTTTTTTGGGGAATAGATAACATTTTCTTTGGAAAAGTTACTCGGAGAATTTGATTAGAAAGTCTTTAAAAATTGTCGTAGATGTGCTAAAATATGAGTATTGGGGTACTAGCTCATTTGGCTAGAGCGCTTCGCTGGCAGCGAAGAGGTGAGGAGTTCGAATCTCCTGTACTCCACCATGACTGAGATGAACTCATCTTTGGATGAGACTTTTTGTTGTGATATTTTTAGTAAATGGCGAGATGCGGTATTACTTGTTGGGATATTTAGGATTTAATGTAACGGTTTACGCTCAAAATTTTTAAAATTCAGTATAATAGTAATATGTATTCTCTTGGAGAGATATATTGTTCATAATGCGACTGTTTTGAACACTTGCAAGAGATATCGTAGACGAAAGACGCCAATTTGCAAACATGATAATATTAATATTATTAAGGAGTAAAATTTAGGTTTACCATGGATACGGCATATGATAATATTTTAAGCTTCAGTAATATTTCAAAATTTAATGAATACCGTCGTTCTTTGATTGTAGATAAGGGTACTATCGCTAATGGTAAACTTCCTGTTAGTATGGTTTTGACGTATCAGTCTGTTGTTTCGCGTCCTGCACTCTTTGAGACTGAAACTGGTAGTGAGCATATACCTAAAGAATTGTTGTTGGCTGGGGCAAGCTCAAAACGTCTCCCAGGTTTACTCTTTCGTAAAGAATCTTTTGATGAGATTATTCGTCAAGTTGTGTCGCGACAAGAAATAAGCTTAGAGAGTTTAAAGGATGGTTTTCTTTTCGCTAAATCTACCGATGAAAGTGCTTGGGATAACTTAAGCAATGAAAAAACACGTCTAATAGCAAGAAATCTTGCTCTTCTCAACAAGGAAACTGCTACTAACTACCGTATTTATGGTGAACGCTTGCATTATCTTACGATTGGCAAGGTGAGGGTACGTTTTATGCGCCAAGATTACGAGGAAGATGCTCATTATCCGCTTTTTCTCTTTGCTTGCGAAGAAGTTGATGAGCGTAATTTAAAAGTGAAGGTTGATACTTCTGGTTTTGTGAATTTTTGGCTTGATAAAAATCGTTTTGATGATTATTTTTATAAAAAGTGGCATCATTATGAGATTGATTTAAATAGCGATTTAACTTATACTTTAAATAATATTGCTACGGAAATTAATAATATGCATTTCATTGATTTTGATATTCAGCTTGACCCGTCATATATTGGTGTACAGATTATTACTGGTTTTGAGGCAGAATATATTGATTCGGCGTGGAATAAGATTTTAGGTGAGGAGGAAAAATAAAAATGAGGCATCCTGATAATCGCGTTACGTTTAGCTCGCTCGATCCATCGCAAAAGAAAACACTCGAACGGATTGTCAATACTGAGACGAATTTGCATATTGTCTATGGCCCTCCAGGCACTGGTAAATCGCAATTGGTCGTTAGTCTTCTAGAATGGCTAGCTACGAGTGGGCAGAAAGTTCTTTTCGTTAGCCAAAATACTGAAGCCTTGCGGGTTATTGAACGGATGATTCGCAAAACTGAGCAAAGTATTGGTTATCCAGTTGAAGGGTCGTACTTTTCGTTGCTCGATATGTGTTTATTGTTGTATGAGCCAGCTCATCGTAAGCTTAAATATTTACGTGAGCATTCGTCGATTATTCGCGAAAAACACATTAAGCTGCCTGGTGTCGTCGGTCAGCCGAGTGATATTACCTACACCTTGAATTACACTCATCTTGATCATGATACTAACTATAATATTCGACGTGACGAAATTGGTTTTGATGAATTGATGGCTTATTATCTAAAGTATGTGACTATGGAGCTCGCACCGGAATCTTTAGCAGAGTTTGAGAATGTGAATGTGCGGCGTGTTCTGAATTTGGTGGACAATTATAAACATCCGGAGATTTTTGCTGATTTCGTGCATCCGCGTCGTGAACTTAGCCTTTTGGCGGCAAAAAATCCTGAATTAAATCTCCCAACGGTACGCGATAAGGTTAAACGGGTTGCTGATGCGATTCAGTCTGAAACTTCGGCGACTTTGCTCCAAACTAGAGTATGTATGGACGTAGTTGATTATATTGATCTAATGTTGACATATGAAGCGTTGGCACAACATATTAACATTTATGCAGTTGCTACGACTCATAAAAGTCTTGATATTCTTATTGAAGACTTAAAAAATCTTTCGGAACTTCGCGACCAGAATCAACGCGGACAGATGGAGTTTGCTGTACAACTCGCTAATGCTAAGGCTGAAGTAAAATATTCCGTGAATAATGTGACTCTTGAAATGCCAACTATTGACCTTTCGCCTGTTTTTGTTCGGTCGGCTGAGGCAAATCTTGATCAAGTTTTGCAGGATTTACAGGAGATTTCTAAACTAATGAAAGACGCTAGTGACGCTGCGTCTGGTTTGAAATACGCCTCTCCAGAGGAATTACAGGTAAGCTTAGCACGGGCAGTTGCCAGCGAATATGAGGAGTTGATTGGGCTTATTGAAGAAAATGAGGCTCGGGAGCTTTTAAATCTTGATGCGGCGATGGTAGCGAAACTTAATAATGATGCACGTGGTTATTTTGCTATTTCTGGTGCAAAGAAACTTTTACGAAAAGTACCTGAAAGTTTTCAGAATCTTGATTTAAAAAATCATCAATGGATGGAGTTTTATCGTGATAATTTTCTTGAAAGTTTTGAAAAACTTTACCCATTTTTGGAAAGCGCCGATGTTTCATTGCAGTGGGTGCTTAATTTTTCGCGAAAGAAATCTAATATTACGCTATCGAAATTTGGCATTAACTATCAAAATATCGATGAGTTGTTGTATCTTCTGGATATAAGTTCTAGATTATATAAATTGCTCGATAAGTACGGTTTGTTGTCGCTTGATTATCAAAATCTCGTGGATGAGAGTAAGCATGTTTATGCTGCTCTTAAGGCTTTGCAAGAACTCTGGTTGGATGAAACTAATGGCGGGCGTATCTTTAAAAATGGATTGAAAAGCTTTCTTACGGAAGTGGAGACGAATCGAGCTGTCATTCGGGCTAAGTCTGATTTGCAAAAAGCAGAGCAGGATGGGCAAAATAGTATTAATGAAGGTTTTGCTAAAGTTCAGCCGTATGTGATTGGGGTGACGACGTTTGATGAATTCGCACCAAAGCTTGATATGCTGATTACCATATTAGGCCCGCTATGTGCTAAGTTTTCTAATATGATTTCGCGTCTTAATGTTCCAGTGAACAACGTTATTCTCAATCGTCCATACCTTGAATTGGTTAGGCAAGTGTTGCTTGATGTTAATCAAGCCGATTGTTTATCTGATTTCGCTTACGAGCTTGATGCTGAAAAGGATTTGCGTGATTGGTTAAATAAAATTCTCATTCTTGAAAAGTATAATAATGACGCTGAAATGGCTGATTTCGTTGAACATAACGGTTTCATTTCTAAGATTTATTCCGCTTTTGGCGAGGCTAATCGTAAATATATTACCGACGTTCTTTCTCAAGAAAACTTGGATTATAAGCGTTTTGCTATGCGCATTGTAAGTGCAGTTGTACGCGAGGTTTATGGACGTGCACCTATTAATGCTAGGAAACTTGTTCGGGATGACCGTGAATTCTTTGACACTTATGCTGCGTATCTGAAGAATTTGCGTCTCCGTTCGTATGGGGAAGGTCTGCAAAAGGTTTACAGTGATTGTGCTACCGCTATGGTTGAGCTGGCTCGCCAAGAGACGATGCGTAATAGCGGTAAATCGACTTTTGAAAAATTCCGTGATAATACCGACAAAATTTTAAGAGCTTTTCCAATTGTTTGCGCTACACCGAAAGAAGTTGCTAAATATATTGCACCAGTTAAGGGTGAATTTGATTATGTTATTTTCGACGAGGCATCACAGCTTTTGCCAGGCCAGGCGTTGCCGTCTATTTTTCGCGCTAAGAAAGCTGTAGTTATTGGTGACCCGCATCAAATGCCGCCGAGCCTTAATCTTGGTTTTGGAATGATGGCGACCGATGATGAAGGAGAAGACCTTGGTGAAAGTATTCTTGACCTGGTTCGCAGACAGCCACAGGAGCAACATCATCTTAAAGTACACTATCGTTCGCGATATAATAAACTTTTTGAGCCGTCACGCCAAGCAATTTATGCTGAAGAAGGGATTGAGCCGATTTATGAGGCTGAGCCAGCTAAAGAGGCGCCTATAGCTATTGACGATAATCTTGGAGACGTGAAAGATGCTAATGGCTATGATGCTAATTTTGCTAAAATTTGCGAGGCTGCCCAGAAGTATCTCGATGATCGCGAAGAACAGGATGCTATTAATAAGGCTGGAGATTCGAACTATAAAACTCTTGATGATGAGTTGGGTGCGATCTTCTGTATTCTATTTGCTCGTGGTGAAGTTTTGACTATGTTCCGTCGCTATCTAGCCGAAGAAGAGACCGCTAGACGATTTAAGCGGATTGTCGATTTGTATGCGCAAGAAAAAATTATCATCTCTACTGTCACTAATTGTCAGGGGATTGAAGGCCTGTATTCGATTATTTATTTGCAATATTACACAAGTCCTGTCGCAATGTGGTTCTTTAATGAGACGGCTGGTGCGTATAAACGTCTCAATGTCGCAATTACTCGTCAACGTGAAGGATTGAAATTGCTACTAGCTAATCCAAAAGCCGCTTGGGTAGCTGCTTGTGAGACGAAAATTAATAATCCGAATACTGGCCCTAATGCGCTGCTGAGCGCTAATCTTATGCGTAGTTTGCTTCAGAATGCGGGCGAAGACACTGATTATCTTTATCTAGAGCGGACTCTTGGTGGGAATGTCGAACATTTTGATTCACCGCTTACTGAACAACTATATCATAAACTAGAGAAGCATTATAAAAATAATATTGGTAAGACGATTCGCATTTATAGTGAAGTAGGTTGGAATCTTCTTTTGCCAACTTCTGAAGGCATTAGTCAAAACGAGCGTAATGTTGGTTTTCGTATCGATTTGGGTGTCTATTCTATTGTTGATAAGCGTTTTATACTTGGTATTGAGATGGATGGCGCTACATATCATACGGGTTATTTTAAGGAGCAGAGCGATTTTAATCGTCAGCAGGTTCTCGAGTCTAAGGGGTGGACTCTGCATCGTATCTGGTCAACTAATTGGCTTAATGATGAGAGACGTGAATTCGAGCGTCTCACGGCTAAGATTGACGAGCTA
This sequence comes from uncultured Candidatus Saccharibacteria bacterium, assembly GCA_964621655.1. Taxonomy (GTDB): domain Bacteria; phylum Patescibacteriota; class Saccharimonadia; order Saccharimonadales; family Saccharimonadaceae; genus Nanosyncoccus. The sequence continues at coordinate 6,257 of CAZUNS010000007.1, forward strand.
ATGCGGGATACTGGCGAGGATTAGGATTGGACTCGTTGAAGGAGTCTCAAATTAAAAGGTTTGGTTTGGATTGAAGATAAGGCTAAAGCCAATTAATTCTAGTGTTATTCCTAATAGAAACATTTATGGTGGAAAGATCATTATATTAAAAACGGTAAAATCGCGCCAGAATAAAATATTATAATGTTCTCAAAGCATATATTGCAATAGGTGAGACTTGGATGGCATAAAAAGGCGTTATGTAAAATTGAGTCGGCACTCACACTGGCTAATTATATTAGCCAGTGTGATATTGTAGATGAGAGTACTATCCATCAACTGAGAAGCGTTCATTTGGATTTAGAAAAACCAGAGGTAAGAGATACAGAAAAAACTCTCGATGAATATATAGCTGGCAAAATCTTTGCAAAGGAAGCTGCACAGCAAGTTTATGCTCGCTACGGAGCGAAATAGCGTCCGAAAAAACTCAAAGGTTATAAAAATAGTCTCTCTTGCGAGAGACTATTGATAGATTAAGATGCGATTCGGGTATAGAATTTCTGAGCTACGTTGCGTTGCCAGCGCAGGATTGCTACAGTGGCGGGGCAGCTAAATTGCCAAATCTCGATTAAGAAATCAATGCGCTGTTCGAGAGTATCGTTTTCGTAATCGATTAATCCTGCTTCCATGCATCGATTTAATTCCGCTAAGGCGAGACGACATTCGCGACCATTCGGTGCGGGTACGTCATGGATTTTGCTGTGCAAGATGGCGTGCAGAGTATCGTCTATATATTTTCCCATGTACGGATGCTCGCGCAGTTGCTTGGCGTAACCTTGCTGAAAATGCTTCTTTTGAAACAGGATGTGGTGAAACGTCTGCGCGGTTTCGCGGGGCTGTCGGAATTTTCGATGTCTCACATAATCCACCTTCTTTCCCTAAAGTGCGAGCCTTGGCTCTAACTTCATTCTAGCATAATCGTTACCCAATGGATAGTATTATTCAGCAAAACGTATTATAATTGATTGAATGAAATCATAAAATTAGTTTTGAAAAGAGATACATGGAACACAAAGGTTTAACTAATCAAGAAGTGGTAGCATCGCGGGCGCGGCATGGCGCGAATGTTTTGCAAGAGAAAAAGCCACAGCCATTAATTCTAAAGATTTTAAGTATTTTCAAAGAGCCGATGTTTTTGCTATTAATTATTGCGGCAAGTGTGTATTTCTTGGTGGGTGAATATGGCGATGGCATTATTATGCTGATTTTTGTAGTGGGAGTTTGTTCGATTGAGTTTATTCAGGAAGCCAAGACTGACAAGGCTCTAGAAGAGCTAAATAAACTTTCGGCACTGAACGTGAAAGTGATGCGCAATGGCCAGCAAGTGATTGTTTCGAGTGACGAAATCGTAGTAGGCGATATTGTGATTCTCGAAGAAGGTGACAAGGTCCCGGCTGATGGTAAAATACTTTATGCGCAGAGCTTAGGGGTAAATGAATCTTCGCTCACTGGTGAATCGGCTGTAGTCTACAAAACTTTGCAGGATGATACTGATAATCATTTCAAATTGGATGTTTGCTATTCTGGTACGGACGTAACAAACGGTATGGGTATCATTGAGATTACGGCGGTGGGTAAAGACACGGAATTTGGTAAGATCGGTACGTCTTTGAGCGAGATTAAGGCGTCGAAAACTCCGCTTGAGAAACAAATTCATAAATTTGTCTTGGTTTGTACGATTATAAGTGCAGTTATTTTTGTCCTAACGATTATAATTAATTATTTTGGTCATCCTGAATTAGCTTTTTCTGATCGAATAGTTGAGTCGATTCTTGCGGGTATTACTATTGCTATGGCTACGATCCCGGAAGAAATCCCTGTAGTATTGACGGTTTTCTTGGCAATGGGAGCTTGGGAATTAACCAAACGTAAAGTTTTGACGCGCAATATGAAAGCCATCGAAACTTTGGGCGCGGTGAATGTATTATGCACAGATAAGACTGGCACACTTACCGAAAACGAAATGACCGTGCAGGCAACGTATGATTTTAGCCCAACTTTTGTGGAAACGGCATTTTTGGCTTGTCCGCAGGTAGCTTATGATCCAATGGAAATTGCGATTAAAAAATATTGTGCCGATCAACAAGTGACGAAAAGTGAGATGGTTATCACGAAAGAATATGCTTTTAGTCCAGAAACTAAAATGACTGGTCAAATCTGGAATGAAAAACTTTTATGCGTAAAGGGTGCTTACGAAAGTGTTTTACCGCTCTGTAAGTTGGACAAGAAGGCGATTGCGGAAATTGAACAAAAAATCCACGAATACTCCGAAGCGGGCTATCGCGTACTGGCGGTCGCCAAAAACGACCAGCTCAAAGCTGCGCCGAGCAAATTAACCGATGCGAGATTGACCTTTGAGGGGTTGATTGCGCTTTATGATTTGCCGCGGCTGGGCGTAAAACAATCGTTGGCCGAATGTTATTCGGCGGGAATTCGGGTGATTATGATTACGGGCGACAATGGCGAAACTGCCAAAGGTATTGCGTGGAAAATTAACCTACAAAATTACGATGAAGTTATTACGGGGCCAGAGCTAGAAAAAATGTCCGACGATGAGTTGTTTGAGCGTGCGAAGACGGTAAATATCTTTGCGCGAGTTTATCCAAATCACAAAATGCGAATTGTCGAAGCTCTGCAGCGTGATGACAAAGTCGTCGCGATGACGGGCGATGGCGTAAACGATGCGCCAGCACTGAAAAAGGCTGATATTGGTATTGCAATGGGTATGCGCGGTACTAATGTGGCAAAGGAAGCGGCCGATTTGATTTTGCTAGACGATAATTTTAGTACGATTGTTGCTGCGATTGAAAACGGCCGGAATATTTATAAAAACATTCGTAAATCGATCTCTTATATTATTGCTATACATATTCCGATTGCGCTTTTGTCGTTGTTTGTGCCACTTTTCCGTTTACCAATGTTGCTTTTGCCAATTCATGTAATGTTGCTAGAGTTGTTGATTGATCCGACTTCTTCGATTATTTTCCAACGAATTAAAGCTACGAAATCAATTATGCAAGAGCCGCCCCGCAAGCGTGATGAATCGATCTTGAGTTTTAAAACATTGATGCGAAATATCTTGCAAGGCGTGTTGATCTTTGCGGTGGTTTTTGTGGCTTATGTTGTTTTGTTAAAGTCGGGCGTTGATACAAATATTGCAATTACGATTGCCTACGCGACTTTGGTTTTGTCGATTATCCTAATTGCATATCAGCTCAAGAATAGTCGGGCAACTTTATTGAATGTGGCGGGGAGTTTTGGAGATAAAATTTCTATATTTGTGAATTTAGGGATCTTAATGGGGTTACTTGCACTTATCTATATTCCCTTCCTAGCGCAAGCTGCTAATACTGCGCCTATTGGAATTTTGGATTGGATATATATTGTGTTGTTGACCTTGGTGGCAGTATTGCCGTTTGATATATTGAAGTTGATGGCGTCGCGAAAGCGATAATAAGTGCAACGCCATCTTCTCTTTTGAGACACGCTCGCGCCGGCCCGTCGTTACGGGCGGCCTGCTCGCTTGTTCCGCTCCCCGTTGGTCGCGTATAGTCTCAAAAAAGGAGATGGCATTGCCCATAATTATTGTTTCGAGCACAATTAAACTACAGTTGCGCCGTCGACAGAAATAATTGCGCCGCTTACGTAACTTGCAAGCTCGCTGGCCAAGAACAGAAAGACATTGGCGATTTCGTTTGGCTCGCCCATGCGTCCAAGCGGAATTGGCGCTACGACGCGTGCTACCATGTCTTCGGGGAGAGCGGACACCATGTCGGTTTTAGTAACGCCTGGTGCTACTGCATTGACCCGAATTCCATCTTTCCCTAGTTCGCGCGCTAAGGATTTAGTTAAACCATTTACCGCGCTTTTGCTGGCTGGGTATCCTACGCCGCTAGGCTGGCCATAAAGGCTTACCATTGAACTAGTATTAATAATGCAGCCACCACCTTGCTCGCGCATATGCGGAACTACGGCCTTCGTACAATCAAACAAAGCTTTGACATTAAGATTCATGATTTGGTCAAAAGCTTCTTCGCTGTAATCGTAAATCGACTCACGTGCGGAGATGCCGGCATTATTGACGAGAATGTCGATTTTGCTAAATTTTTGGATAATATCGGTTATGGCTTGTTCGACGGAGTGTAAATTACTAAGTTCTGGGGCCATACCAACTACTTCCCAGGCGGTGTTTTCGGATTTTAATTTAGCTACGGCTTGATCAGCAGTTTCTTGACGTGAGCCGAACAAGATAACTTTGGCGCCTTGCTGTAAATAAAGGCGGACGATTTCAAAACCGATTCCCCGGGTGCCACCAGTTACTACGGCGACCTTATCTTTTAATAAATCTGTAATCATGCATTCTCCTTTGTAAATTTATTGTAACATGTGAGAGAGAATGTGTTAAGATAAAGATATGGTAACTCATAAATCTATGCAATATCGTTGGCGTCGAATTATCGTGGTATTAGGTGCGGCTGCGGCGGCGATTGGGCTGGTAATTTCTAATCCAAATAGTTATGAAGCGGTAGTAGAAAACGCTAATGCCGAAGCCGTAGTACAAAACTCCGAGAATAATGAGTTGGCTGCACTTAATGTGTTAGAAAAACTTGAAGTTAAAGGTCGTGCACCCAAGACGGGTTATGATCGTGAACAGTTTTACAGAAGTTGGCCGAAGATAGATGGTTGTAATTTACGACAGCGAATTATTAAGCGGGAGCTAGGCGAGACGGCGAAGCTTGATACGGATAATTGTACGGTGCTGAGCGGTGAATTTGACGAACCCTATACGGGGCAACATCTAATATTCTATCAAAAATCGGATTTATCGAGTGGGGTGCAGATTGATCACGTAGTGGCGCTTTCGGACGCTTGGCAAAAGGGCGCACAGCAACTCACGAGCGACGAGCGTTATAATTTAGCGACGGATCCATTAAACTTGTTGGCTGTGGAATCAAGTGCAAATCAGCAAAAATCCGATGGTGATGCCGCGACCTGGTTGCCAAAAAATAAGAGTTTTCGGTGCGAATACGTTGCGCGGCAAGTTTCGGTGAAATATAAATATAGTTTGTGGGTGACGCAAGCTGAACACGATGCGATCGAGCGAGTTTTGCAAACTTGTCCTAATGAACCGGCGTTGGGATTGAATAATTTTATTTCTGTTCGGCAGCGGTTACGGCCCGATAAATATCTTGATGAATACTGTCTACACTGCGCATTTTCTTGCCATCTTTGGTGGCGCAGTTAATCATCGTCCAGCCTAGATAATCAGCTACAAACATGGCGGTATCGTAAATCTTATGCATCAGTTCTAGATCGCGCTCGTAAACATCATTCTTGATACCATCATTATCAGTGCGCGCTTGGCGCATTTTGGTAACTAGATCAAACGGTGCGTGCAAGAAAATCACGATGTCGGGCTGCTGGATACCGAGTTTGTTATACTCAAAATCAATGACAAAGTCCAAGAAATCTTTTTGCGCTTGGCGACCTTTGACGACGGAAGTCTGATAAATTAAACTCGATGTAGTATAGCGGTCGAGCAAAATCGTACGACCTTTGCGATAAAGATCTTTTAGTTTTACACGCCAAGTAATCGCGCGATCATAAGCATAGAGATTATTAACGAAGTAGGGCGAAAGCTCTTCGGGCTTGCCGTACTCGCCTGCTAAATATTTCTCAACGCCTTTGCCCTGATAAGAATAATAAGTTGGGAAATGATGACTGGCAATTTTATGGCCATCGGCGGCAAGATGAGCTTGTAACTTTTCGATTTGGGTGGTTTTGCCGATACCGTCTGATGCGCCTTCAATAACAATTAGTTTCCCGATTTTCATACATTCCCTTTCTGGTTTCATTATAACATATTTAAAACTAATTAATTTTGTAAAACTTGTTTAGCAATAAACTATTTATGTTAAAATGGAATATATGAAGGGTCAGGTGGGTATACAGAATGAGAAGCTGTTGTGGCCAGATGGCGCGATAATGGAGCAGCTCTACTCGATGAGTCGTCCGCGGAATGTTTTGGTGGCGAATGATGACGGAGACTTGGATTTGTTGTGGCCTAGCCAACTAATTTCTGGGCAAGTTTCTTCGCGAACGTATCATGATTTTGCATATCCAATTACGATTACTACTTTTGCTATGAGTGTGGTGTTGGCGGTGATTGTCGGGCCGGTTCAGTTGATGCTGATTGCTCTCACGAACGATTATAATTGGGTGACGTCGATTTATCTTCCCTTGGCTCTGCGATGTACTTTGTTGGTGGCCGGAATTATCGCGCTGATTAATTGTGTTGCGCTTTTGCTGGCTTGGCGTAGCTCGGCGCAGAAGGCTAGGTTAACGATGGCTTTGGTGAGCGGCAGTTTGTTTGAAATTGTTTTGATTTGGCTAGTGAGCCAAATGTCAGATTGGCAACCCCATCAAGTTACGCTTGTTTTGCTTTGCGCTGCTGTATTTTGGTTTCTGGTGGTGGTATTTTTGAGTAAGCAATACATTGCTGTAAAACAAAATGACTTACTGGCGAAAATTGTTTTGAGTTTATTGATCGTTAGTTCGATATTTGGTAGCTGGGGTTGTTTCTCTTACTTTACGCACACTAATCGCAAACAGTACGATAATCTTCAGCTTGACCAGCTAGCGCTTGATCAAGCTCAGGCGCGCGTCGAAGGTGTGCCAGAGCAATTATCCAACAATGTCTTTACGCTTTGCGATGGTAGATATTCGGTTGTTCAGCTGAGTATTAACCAATCTAGCGGACTTTTTGAATGTTCTAAGAACGGCGAGATTTATTCGGTAGCCGAAGTTGGTGTTGATTCTGGACGAATGAAAGTGGCGGCAACTTATCTTGGCACTACTAATAATAGGACACTTAACGCAGCATTTCCTACCAGTTATTATCTCTATCGTAGTTTGACGGCAAGTTTGGGTGAAAATGAACTTGCTATAATGGTGCAGGCGGCGTCGGAGCGTGAATTATTAGATAATTTTACTTTAGAGTTTTTGGATTATTGGCAAGAACATCATGATGAGAATCTTTATCTTAATGTGTTCTATAATCGCGATATTGAAACGGTCGGTTCCGTTAAAGATTATGTTTTGATGGCGGCGCTCGAAACGATGACTTTGACTGATGAGCTACCCCGTGGCAATGTGATTGATGGAATTTATGATGGTAAGATTACAAGTTATCAGTTTTATGCTGATCGCGACTTGATTGCTTTGAACGAGCTGGGCGCAAATCCAGATTTGTACGCTGCTAGCTCGCGCGATGCGCTAATGACGCACCGGCATATTTCAGTGCATTTACAGGCTGGTGAAGAATTTGATGCGGAGAGTTTGAAACAAAAGTTCCAGGAATCGCTAGTCGGCGGGTTATAACAGCTGAAATGTGATATAATATATAGTATGAATTTGAAGATTGGAATTGTAGGTCTGCCTAATGTCGGTAAGTCGACGTTGTTTAATGCTTTGACAAATGCTGGGGCTTTGGCGGCTAATTATCCTTTTGCGACGATTGAACCAAATGTCGGGATCGTGCCTGTGCCAGATAACCGGCTTGAAGTACTAGCAAAAATGTACAATACTGCCAAAGTGATTCCGGCTACGGTGGAATTCGTGGATATTGCGGGCTTGGTCGAAGGTGCATCCAAGGGCGAAGGTTTGGGCAATAAGTTCTTGGCTCATATTC
>CAZUNS010000008.1:0-4753 GCA_964621655.1 uncultured Candidatus Saccharibacteria bacterium
GGTGTACCATTATATTAAACAAGTTTCTTTTTTGTTCTCAAAACATAATATCGATAGGACAAAAACTTTGGCCTGAAAGGAGATATTATATTGAAATTTGATGTTGTGGTTGGTAATCCGCCCTACCATTACGAAGTGGGTCGGCGAAAAGTTCCGATTTATCAAGATTTTGTGCGAGCTAGTTCGGACCCAAATTTGACAAAATATGCTAGCTTTATTACTCCAGACGGTTTTATCAAAGGCGGGCAACATCTCGAACCGTTGCGTGCGTATTTGGCTAATAATCGACATTTGCAAAAAATTATTTTTCACAAAAAGCCGGTTTTTCCGACCGCGGCAGTTGAAGCGGCGATTACTTTCTTTGATAATACCAAAAATTATGATCAGTCAGAAAAAACCATTTATACTAAAAACGGCACGGTCGAAAATGGCACTCTGGACTGGAATTATCGTGACGTGATTATTAACCAGCAAAAATATCGGATTCTCAAGATTTTTGAGCGAATTATTCAAGAGCAAGCCGAGTTAGGCGCAATGCCGGATATTATTCCGAGCTGGGCGCCGTTTGGGCTGAACACCAAATGTTATAAAAACAATGTGAGAAAGTTTAAATTAGAACAGGACGCCACGCACTCGGTACGAATTTTGGTGGGCGAAAACGAAGATTTTTATTGGATTAATCCAGATGACGATTTTTCTTACAAAGGCAGTGATGGGCGAATCGAGTTTATCAAACTTACAAATGCAGAAAAGTGGAAAATGGTTTTTCCGAAAGCTGGTATAGTCTATAAAAAAGCCTTAACTACGCGGATTTTGCAACCAGGCGAGATTTTTACGGACAAATATTTGTGTATTTTTACCAATTCAGAGTTAGAAGCAATCAACGCGGAAAAATATTTTAATTCTAAATTTTATCGTGCAGGGTTGGATTCTAAGGTGACATCTTGGAATCTGTACCGTCAATGGCATAGCAATATTCCGATTCAAGATTTTACGGCTAATTCGGATATCGACTGGAGCTGCTCATCCGCCGAAATCGACCAACAACTTTATCACAAATACCATCTTTCCGAGTCTGATATTGCGGCAATCGAATCGAGAATCAAGAATGATTGTGAAAGTTAAAGGTTAAGCTGTGGTAGTTGATCAAATTGAAACTTTTGCAGATGCGATTTGTTGCACAGACGACTTGCTGGAGATTTTGTTACTAGATCGTACTAGAACTACTCAGCATAAGTCTCATAATATTTTCTGGGCGACTGATTCTTATGTGCAGCACCCATCGAAGTCGGAAATTATGCTCGCAGATATTACGGGTATGAATTCTCAGTCAATCTGCCCGCGCCTTGCCAAGCCAAAGGTTGAGCAAACTGTACGCACTCACGACCGGGCTGAAGTTTTTACGCCAAAGGATATTGTCTCCGATATCAATCAATGGGCAGATCTACAGCTCGGACATTGGCCAACGGATGTGGATAGCTGGCAAGATTATGTGCGCGAAAAACGTATCGAAATTGCTTGCGGCGAAGCCCCATTTATCGTCAGCCGATATGATGTCTTAAGCGGCCAGAAAATTCTCAAACTGAGTGATCGAGTAGGTTTTTTAGACAAAAAACTGCAAGTCGTTTCGGAATATTGTCATAAGCCAGAAGAGTGGTTAAAATGGGCGAAAATCGCTTACCAGTGCACCTATGGCTATGAATGGCAAGGTGATAGTTTGCTGATCGCCCGCGAAAACTTACTTTATACTTTTGTCGATTATTATAATGCAAAATTTACCAATGATCAGATTAATTTGGCAACAAACTTATCATCACGACATTTAGAAATCTTGCGAGAAATTGCTACGATTATTTCTTGGAATATTTTTCAGATGGACGGGCTAAGATACGTTGTGCCAATGAGCCGCAAACGTAGCAAGAAATTCGTCAAAATTATGGATTGGGATAAGAGACAAACAGTATATTTTCGTGATATAATAAAGAACGTGAGCGAAGAAATATGATTTTATATTTCTTTCAAACTGATGCAATTATTTCTAAGTCGAAGACTTATGGTATAATAGATAAGAAATGAAACTCAAACATTTCCAAATTCGAGATTTTTGCTGCGCTTTGTTGTTGCTAGTTTTTGGGGTGTTTGTTTCTTATGCTTTAATGAGGCTAGAATCTTCTAGCTCGGCTTACGCTGATGAAGACGATGATTTCATTTTTCGGGCCAACAGTCAGGACGAGTTTTTTGTTACCATTCATGATGACGGTACGAGTCTTATCGTCAAATCAGGCCGAGTAACAGTAGCAGAAATCTTGGAAAAGTCGGAGATTATCCTGGCCGAGACGGATACCGTAGAGCCAGCGCTTGATACAGTGATTTCTGGTGATTACAATATTAATATTTATCGTTCGCACCCAGCTTTGGTAATTGATGGCATGAACCGTCGCTATGTGATGACAGCCAGTTATGATGCAAAACAAATCGCGCAAGAAGCTGGCCTGACGGTTTATGATGACGACGAAGTCGTGAGAGAATTTAATAATAACTTTCTAGAAGCTGGCGCGGCGTCGACTTATCGTATTGTGCGTAGCGGTGGACGCAGATTAACTATCGAAGAGACTTTGCCATACGAAGTGCAAGTGCGTTATGATTATAATCGTCCAAAAGGCGAACGCGTATTGGAGCAGCCCGGCGAAGAAGGTCGCAAAATTAGTGTTTATGAAGTCGAGTTTGATAACAATGTCGAAGTGTCGCGGAATTTGGTAGACGAAAAGGTTCTCATTGAAGCGGTGCCGGAGATTGTCGTAGAAGGCGCCAAAGTGTCCGTACCGCCAGAACAAGAGCAGTGCGCGGCTTGGGCGCGCGAAGCCGGTGTGGGCGAAGAAGATATCGAAGCGGCCATGTATATTATCTATCACGAATCGCACTGCCGAGTAGATGCACAAAACTCTTCGAGCGGAGCTTACGGCATTCCGCAAGCTTTGCCCGGCCACAAGATGGCGGCGGCAGGGGATGATTGGCAGACCAATCCAATCACGCAGCTAAGATGGATGGATTCTTATGTGCGTGGACGCTATGGCGGCTGGCAGGGTGCTTTGGCGTTTAAAATGCAGCGCGGCTGGTATTAGATAGTGGGCATTTATAAATTTTTATGATCGGCACTTATGAAGAATAAAAAATCTTTAGGGCAACATTGGCTATATAATCGCGCGATTTTGGACGAAATTGCGGATCTAGCTATAGCGCCAGAAACCGATTTATGTATCGAGATTGGACCTGGTCTAGGCACACTAACTTCGAGCTTATTGAAGCGGTTTTCGCAAGTAATCGCCATAGAGTTTGATGCGGACTTGGCAGCAAAATTGCCAAAATCCTTTCCGGGCAAGAACTTAACCGTGATTCATGGTGATATTCTAAAAGTAGATTTTGCGGAAATCTTGCGCGACGCTGGGTATGCAGGCAACTTTGCCGTGGCTGGTAATATTCCTTATTATATTACGTCGCCAATTATCAAAAAAGTTCTGCGGTCTACGCCCCAGCCCGCGCGAATTTCTCTTCTCATGCAAAAAGAAGTCGCCGAGCGCGTAGCAGCAGAGCCCGGAGATTATAATTTGTTAGCACTTTTCGCGCAGAATTTAGCCGAAGTAGAACTAGGCCCGGTAGTGAAAGCTGCCGAGTTTACGCCGCCGCCCAAAGTTGATAGTCAAGTCTTAGTGATGACGCCGCTAGCTGAGCCGCAAGTGGCAGAAAAGTGCCTAGATTTAGCTAAGCGCGGCTTCGCCAGCCCGCGCAAAAAACTAGCTGGGTTATTGGCGGATGTTAAGCATTCGCGCGAAGATTGGCGGGAAATTTTAGCAAAGCAGGGAATCAATCCTGATGCGCGCGCCCAAGATTTAAGCTTATGGGATTGGGAAGGTTTAATGCAATATACCTAAGCTGATTTTGTTGCATCAGATTTATGACAAGTTAAAAATATCTAGTTCGATCTAGAATATAGTGCTGGTCTATACGCGAACTTTTAGCAAATTTCTTACACATTGTTGCGCTGTTTGCGCATTAATGTCATCATACTCGAGCCAAGTCGCAATCACGATAATAATTTTTCCAGAATAACCAGAGAAGGAACGATCGCTGAGTCGCTTCCCGACCAGATTAGTACGATATTGACTTAATACAGCGTGCAGTAAACAATAATCTTTACAATAGTTGGTTGCCAAGAAATACTCTTGGTTTTTGACAATCTGGCTAATCAGAATAGTAAAGAAGAGATCTGGTTTAACATGTTCAGGGATCCGTCGATTGAGCTCGGCAATAATTTGCTTTTCATGGCCAATTCTGACGTCATCACTATTGCGGTAGTGCAGATAAAAAGTCGTCGCCGTAATTTTTGCCTGACGACAAAACTCTCTAGCTTGCATGTTCATACGTCGGTCGTGAATACCAACACAGAGTACCGAAATGATTTTTCTTTCATTCCTAAGATAACGCTTATTCTGATAGGTCTTGCTTGTCTTGCGCAGGCGAGCGGGATTGTATTGTTTATCATTACTCATCTCAAATTAAAATTCCATATTAAACAAGGCTCGTAATACATCAGTTGTACTACAAGCCTAAACTATTAGTATATCTATCTATTATAGCACAGATTAGTAAAAAAGTCAATAGCAAAAATAGAAAATTCGCAGCAAATCTCCAAAAAACAGGGCATTAAGGGGTTTCATCTCTTAATATTATGCTATTTTTTAGTCTTGCGCGCAGT
>CAZUNS010000008.1:4853-13857 GCA_964621655.1 uncultured Candidatus Saccharibacteria bacterium
GGAATTAAGGCAACTTCGCCCAAAGGTGCCACGAAAATTAGTTCTTGATCGGGGGAACTAGGATTAGGGAAGGTACTAATAGTTGGAAGGGCATCGGTTGGGGTTGTGCTGGGGGTTGGAGTTTTGGACGGCTGGTCGTTTGGCTCTGGAGTTGGTTTTGGCTCAATATCGGGCTTTGGATCAGGAGACGGTTCTGGATTCGTATCTGACCCTGAGTTGGGCTTATCAGGCGCGGTCGTAATAACGTATTCTACACTGTCGCGGTCATAAGTCACCCCAGCATTACCGGCCAAGGCGGTGTAGTAACTAATTGTGCTCGACATTTCGCCAGCTGGCGTGGAAGTTTCGCCATAGTAACGGAAATAAAGCGTATCGCCTGCTTGTCCGGCTGGCGCCATATGTAGTGGCGTGGCTAGCACGAAGCCATCATCTGAGTTGTCCGGTGCAGCAATATCGACTGGTTGCCAAGATTTATCGTCATCGGGTGTGGTAGTATAGTATAAGGAAGTCTTGTCTAGCGGCAAGAACCCATTCGTAACCACGCCGTCGCTAGTAGTTTCTTCAATGTAGGCGGCTAGACGTTCGAGATCAAGCGAAAATTCTGGGTCGCGATTTTTGACATAAGTATTAAATTCAATCAACTTATTGTCGGTGTCATTGAGTTTGCCAGCGACTTTAGTCTCAATCTTACTATCGGCAGAAATCGGCCAGTTCATGTGATTAATGGTGATCTTAGTATTAGAGCCATCCGTGCTGCGCTCGGCGTAATAGAAATCAAGGTTTACGACATCACCACTTTTGAGCCCAAAATCCAAATTTTCGGTTGTGATATCAGAGAAGTTTTGGCGAATTTTAGTATTATATGTACCAATACAGCTATCATTAGCATAAATCGCATCATGGATACGCATGCACTCGACCCAGTCGCCGTTACGGATAGCTAGGTTGTTTACTTTTTCAACAAAAGTAGTCACCGTGCCGTCGGCATTAATCTGAAACCAGCCATTGATTGGGCCGTGCAGACCACCGATATCAAGAACTAGTTTATTATTTAGGAATACCCAGACATCGTCATCACCGGAAAACTGAAAAACTTCCCTGCTACTAGCATCAACTTTAATAGAAAAACCGAGATGAGCTGTAAAATTAAAATTATGATAGTCCCCCTGCCAATCTTTTAATTTGACGTCAGATGCGTCTATACCAGGTACGTCATCGATTGGATAGATGTCTTGCCCACCGTATTCATAGACACCTTTCTCTAGACGACGAAAAGTGACGGTCCGCCCATCAATGCGCTTAGATAGGCCTGGTACTTCATGAAACCAACGATAAAAGTTGTCAGATGGCTGGACGGGGTCATGGCCAATCACGTTAATCGATAGCGCATCGTGTAAAGCCGACCACGAAGCGTCAGCTGTCGAAAAAGCAGGAATTGGCAGACGATCAGCGCCTAAAGTATTTTTGACTATACCAGATAGCACACCGTGTGTGCGGTAACGACTGCATTCGGTCCATTCAAACTGACGATCGGCATAGTTACAATCATCGGCTTTTTGATCCCAGTAAGTGATGGGTAGGGTGATTGTTTCTGGCTCGCCCAGGGATGATGCGTGCCAAGCTGATGGAATACCATTTTCATTGGCAATGGTATCAAGAGTCATAGCACTAACGAAGGAATTAATCGCAGCGATAACTAATACCACAAACGAAATGCCTGCCAGCATCCGCATACAAATCCCAAGACGACGTTTTATAAGTTTTTGATTTTTGGTTTCTGACGCCATAAAATAGCCTTTACATTAACATAAGCTTATTATAACTGAATCAACGGGAAAGTTCAAGGGGTGTAAACTTAATTAAACCATCCATAAGTTTTAAGTAATCATCGTGATTGCATCTCTCATAGTTATATCCTACTAGTGACTCTTGGCTGTGCGAGCTTAGCCCATCTGTCATAATAAATTGCCTTCCGTATGCCAAAAAATAGCAGAAAAACAGGAGATTTTAATATGCTTATGCTATAATAAGTCTATATGCAGAAATTACATTATGATGGGCCAGTAGTTCTGGCGGTAATGGACGGTGTCGGCTTGTCTACCAAGCGCAGTGGTAATGCTGTGCATCAAGCACATACCGAATTTCTGGATTATGCTATGATGAATTATCTCACGATTCCACTAATGGCGTCGGGAGAAGCGGTAGGAATTATGCCCGGGCAGATGGGGAATTCCGAAGTCGGGCATAATGCGCTAGGTTCTGGGCAGATTATTAAACAAGGAGTGGCGCAGATCGAAGACTCATTTAGTACTGGTGATATTTGGCTGTCCAAAGCTTGGAAGGGTGCGATGTCTTGGCTACAAAAGCATGAAGGTAGCACTCTGCATTTTGCGGGAATTTTTTCTGATGGCGGCGTACATAGTGATATTCGACATCTCGAAAAAATGATCCAGCAGGCCTACGACGAAGGTGTGCGCAAAATCAGAATTCATTGCGTATTTGACGGTCGCGACGTCTCGCCGCAATCCGAACCCAAATATATTGAACGATTAGAGAAATTCTGCCAAAAGTTTAAGGACGCAGATTTTCGGATTGCATCGGGCGCTGGACGAATGGTAGCCACTGCCGATCGTTATGAAAGCGACTGGAATATGGTGAAGCGCGGTTGGGACATGGTGGTGCACGGGAAAGCTCCCCACCAATTTCGCCACGCTAGCGAAGCAATCAAAGCCTTCCGGCGAGAAAATCCCCAGCTTCAGGATCAATACTTACCACCTTTTGTGATTGTTGAAGATTTAGCCGCACGGTCAGCTTTGGCGGCTCGGGCGATCGTAGCTCGAGCATCAGCCGCAAAGGGGAATCGCAAACTAGTGCCGATCGGTAAAGTCCATGATGGCGATGCCTTTATTTATTATGATTTCCGAGCTGATCGCGCCGTGGAAATCGCCCAAGCTTTTACGGAAGTAAATTTCGACAAATTCGATCGCGGTAAGACTTCGGGCAAAGTCAAGAAAACGCGCAGCGTCGAGACTTCTGTCAAAAATGGCAAAATGACCGTGCAGGGCAAGACAAATCTCAAAATGTCTAATCAAAGTTCAGATCATACAGCCAGCAAAAAGTCGACTGCTGCAGAGAATTGGTTACCCGATATTTATTTTGCAGCCATGACTGAGTATAATGCGGACAAACATATTCCTAAAAATATCCTAGTCCCGCCGATTAAAATTCAGGAACCACTCAATGTCTTCTTGGGCCAGCACAAAATCTCGCAAATGGCAATCTCGGAAACGGTGAAATTCGGGCATATTACTTACTATTTCAATGGGAATAGTTACAAGAAAATGCCGCGTGAAGGCCAAGTTGAAATCGTATCTGATACTCAACCATTTAATACTCGACCTTGGATGAAGTCGGCCGAAATTACCGATGCCGCGCTACTAGCTCTCGAGAAATTCCAATTTGTGCGACTAAATTATCCAGGCGGTGACATGGTCGGGCATTTTGCTGACCTAGAAGCCACGATTACAGCTATCGAAGCGATTGACATCCAACTCGCACGTCTAGCCAAAAAGGTAGATGAGCTTGGCGGAATTTTGATCATCACGGCAGATCATGGTAATGCCGAAGAACTTTTAGATAAAGACGGCAATCCCAAAACCGCCCACACTAATAATCCTGTACCATGTATTTTCTATGATAATACTACAAATGCTAAGAAATATCGCACCGCTAATCTCAAAGACGCTGGTCTGTCTAATGTTGCAGCGACGATTGCGACTTTGCTGGGTTTACCGGATTATCCTGCGTTCTGGCGTCAGCCATTAATCAAAGTAAAATAACTAGTAAACTACCTAGACAAACACACTTCGCGTGCAGCTGTATCAAGGCGTATCTAGCCAAAATTTATCTTTTAATTTCTTTTTCGTTGGCAAAATCTGGCTCACGGAAGGGATTGACAAAATTTGGTACAAAATCAGCCGGTTTTGACGCAACTTTAGACACGCGACTTTTGGCTTTGTCGTGTTCATCTTTGATCACTACTTGCTCATCATCAACTTCCACGATACGATTGCGCGAAACAATCAGTTCTGGGTCTAAGAAAGACTTGAGAATCGGACGTTGCACTACAAGCTGCTGAATCGACCAATCACCAATATGGACTGTATAGTCGGAAACTTTACCAATTTTAGTATTCTGCCGAGTAACAACTTTTAGTCCAATGAGCTTAAAATCAATATCCAGCGCTTTCTTGATTTTAACAACATCCGCATCGTACACCAGTTCGTCGATCGAATCAATAATCATACCCATCCGCGAAAACTCGCGCACGCTCTCAATCGGAAGAATATCGGCGTCATTTTCGCGAATGATTTTTCCTTCCACCTTAAAACCAATAACTTTGAGATTATCTGGAGTGATGATAGGCTCGGTGACACGGGCAATCTCTCCGCCAATATGTAGGCTAAGTATCGGACAAGAGATTAACTTAGAGCCATTAATTAACATATTTTTATTATAACATACTTTTTAGCGAAAGTACTTATGATACTATTCAGCATAAATCTCAGCAACTACTTCTGCGACATCTTGATAATTAAAACCCTGCCGCACGAGATAAGCCGTCAGTTTCTGCTGGTCATAACGCGGAGCCTTTTTGCGCGCCATTTTGATCAACTCATCATGTTCATTACGATTACTTTGCTCGAGTAAGCGGTTGATAAGATTTTGGTCAATACCCTTTTTAGTTAATTCTAGCCGCAAACGCTTAATGCTAATCCCCCTTTTTACAAAACGATTTTCAATATAATGTTCAGTAAACTTCTCGTCATTTACGAAACCACGCTCAACCAAACGATCAAGCACAAGTGCAGTAGTTTCACTTTGGATTTCCGGCAGCGGTTTTAGCTCGTCGTGCATACGTTTGCGATTTGTCTGTACGCGTTTAAGCTGCCGACGTTTTAGATAGTCGCGTGTTTCCCATACCGAACGTGGCCGCATTAAAGCCCATTCTAAAGCGCGCTGGTACAACTTGCCGAATTCAGATGCTGAGTGTAGCTCTTGCAATTCAAGCTCAGTTAGCTTTTTGCCAACTTTGACTTTATAATCGATTATTTGTTTAACATCCAAAGACAGAGAAAACTTACCGTTCACAAAGACATTGATGCGGTTCGGATCGCGAACTCCAGAAGTAATTTGTGTAATCACCAGCTCCGTAGACTGATCGGCAGTTTGCTCTGACTGGTTTTGCGAAGTTGATTGATCGTGTAATCCTTCAATTTTTAGCATTAGGCTTCGGCAGGTTCTTCTGATTCCGTATTTTGCTCAGACGGCTCATCTTCTGGATCAATTTTAGCAGCGACACGTACTTGATGCTCAATTTCAGACATCAAAGCTGGGTCGGATTTGAGTAAAGCCTTAGCTGCTTCGCGACCTTGTGCAATGGTCTCACCCTTGTATTTCAGAAATGCGCCGGCCTTGTCAATAATATTCTTCTGGACAGCTAAGTCGAGCACGTCGCCAGTCTTGCTAATGCCTTCGTTGTACATAATATCAAATTCGGCAGTACGGAACGGCGCAGCGATTTTGTTTTTTACAATCTTAACTTTCGTGCGGTTACCAGCAATGTCGTCACCATTTTTAATTTGGCCAATCCGACGAATGTCCATACGTACCGAAGCGTAGAACTTCAGCGCATTACCACCCGTAGTAGTCTCCGGATTACCAAACATCACACCAATCTTCATGCGAATCTGATTAATAAAGATAACAGTGGCCTTGGATTTGGCAATAATACCAGTGAGCTTGCGCATAGCTTGCGACATCAGACGCGCCTGCAAACCCATCTGAGCATCGCCCATATCACCATCAATTTCGGCTTGGGGTACAAGTGCGGCTACCGAGTCTACTACGATTAGGTCAACAGCGCCCGATCGCACCAAAGTTTCGCAAATTTCTAGAGCCTGCTCGCCATTATCAGGCTGAGAAATAAACAAGTTGTCTGTATCAACACCAATTTTCTTAGCGTAAGCCGGATCAAGCGCATGTTCTGCATCAATAAAGGCCGCTTGCCCGCCTTGTTTCTGCATTTCGGCAATAGCGTGAAGTGCTAAAGTAGTTTTGCCTGATGATTCTGGCCCATAGATCTCGATTATACGGCCCTTTGGATATCCGCCGCCTAGAGCAAGATCAAGCGAAAGCGAGCCGGACGGCAATAATTCGACGTCGATTTTCTTGGTATCGCCGAGTTTCATGATGGCGCCGGAGCCGAACTGTTTGGTGATTTGCTGAATAGCAAGCTCGAGCGCCTGTTTCTTGCCGGAGTCTTCGCTTGCCGTTTCTGGTTTTGTGGATTTTTTCGTCATATTACCTTCCTTTAATGATATAATTATAACATGTTTGGGCGGGAAACATTGACTCTATTTCTAAAATTGGTAGAATAGAATCATAGGAATGATTTAGCAGTTGGTTTTATGAATCAGCTGCTATTTTAGCTTTAAACTTATCTTGATGGTGATGAACCATACCGTGAGTTCTAGAACCATGCCCACCTTCTTTCTTCTACATTACCCTAATGTGCTGTGTCAAAGTTCCCGCCCATGCGCCCGATTATATAGCAAAAATTTCCAAAATAACAAGCACTAGTGTTTTAAAAATGCAGAAACGCCACAAAAACCACCATTCCGCCCTGCTTTTTAGCGATTCCGCTCTGCTTAATTTTCATTCCGCTGTGGTTAAAACGTGTTCGGAATTATAAAAATCAGTGAGCTGTATTTCATAGGGCATTAATAATGGCAGCCTATTTATGCTTAAATTTCTAACAAAGGCCGAATATTGGCACCAAGCTTATTAAGACGAGATGCAAAATCTTGGTACCCGCGATTGATAGAATAAATATTGCGCAAAATCGACGTACCCGGCGCGGCCAACATGGCGATCATCACTACCACGGCAGGACGCAAAGCCGGTGGAGCGACCAACTCAGCAGCGCGCCAATTAGTCGGGCCTTCAATGTAAACGCGGTGTGCATCTAGCAACTCAACCCGAGCGTTTAAATTCTCGAGATAAGTCGTGTAAACAGCGCGATTTTCAAACACCCAGTCATGAATCAGCGTGCGACCTTCGGCGGTGGCAGCAATCACAGAAAAGAATGGTAAATTATCGATATTAAGACCAGGGAAGGGCATCGGCGCAATCTTGTCGGTCGGCGCTTTCAGCGCAGATTTGTGAATTTTTAGATCGACAATCCGAGTACGCCCGTTGGCGCTATAATACTCTGGCGAACGATCAATCTTGGCCCCCATACTTTTAAGAATTTCCAATTCAATTTCTAGAAACTCAATCGGCGCTCGGCGAATTGTCAGACAAGATTTAGTCACCAAAGCCACCGCAATAAAAGACATAGCTTCAATCGGATCCTCGGCCGGAGAGTATTCCACATCAGTATTTATTTCGGTTTTACCGATAACGGTCAAAGTCGTAGAGCCAATCCCCCGCACCTTGACGCCTAATTTTTCTAAGAAGAAACAAAGGTCTTGCACCATATAATTAGACGATGCGCCGACGATGGTAGTTTCTCCCGGATATAGTGCAGCCGCCATCAAAACATTTTCGGTTACGGTATCACCACGCTCAATCAAAACAATGCGCTTAGGCGGATATGAAGAACGCACCGATTCAATCGACCGCGTTACTTTTAGCTGGTCCGGCAAAGGTCTCTGCGTATCAACGGTTGCTTCATAAAACCCGCTACAGCTCGACGCATCTACCCTGAGTCCAAAATTAGACAAGGCACGCAAATGTGGCTCAATCGTGCGTGTGCCTAGCGTACACCCACCCGCATAAGGCAAGCGAAAATGTCTAAATTTATGCAGAAGCGGCCCCATAAACATGAGAATTGAACGAGTTTTACGCGCAGCTTCAACGTCGATAGCTCTAAGTTGTAAAATAGCCGGCGGAACAATTTCTAGATCGCGATTATCGTTAATCCAACGGCATCTAACGCCAATCGACTCCAAGACTTCAATAATCCGAAAAACTTCTTCAATCCGAGCAATGTGTTTTAAAGTGGTAGTACCGGAATTTAGCAACGAAGCGCAGAGCAAAGCCACCGCAGCGTTTTTGCTAGTATTAATCGTAGCTTCGCCATGCAGCTCGCGACCACCTTCAATACGATAACTTTGCGAAACACTATCGTTAATCGACAGAATTTGCCCGCCCAAAGCCTGAGATAATTTCTTCGTCAACTCAAGAGAAATATTTTGGCGACCCTTTTCGATACGGTGAATAGCGGATTGACTGCTACCAATGGCGTCAGCTAATTGCGTTTGCGTCCAGCCTTTTTCGATACGCAGACGTTCAATAATACGCCCGATCATTTCTTGATAACTTGGTTCGGAAGCTGAGTTTCTCATAAAACCATTATATCACAGAATGAATAAAGTTAAGAATTTTTATCAAAAACTACCAAAACAGAGCAAAATCTCTTGACTAATATATCATATATGATATATTATTTCCCACAAACCACGTTGTTAGCGTGAATCCAGCCTTCGAGCGTACCGCCATCTAGATATTCACCATCATTGGTAGCTACGTGCATGATACCACCGTCCTTAATGTAGGCATCAATCGGGTCAGTGACAACGTATTCTTGGTCTTTTGGCCCAAAATCGTTCTCGTTAACGTATTTTACAATTCTCTGTAATAATGACGGTGACATCACATACTTACTCACATTGATCAGATTGGATGGGGCATCTTCGGGTTTTGGTTTCTCTACCACGCCGGTCAACAAACCGTCTTCGACCGAGAAAACGCCGTATTTTTCGACTTCAGACTTAGGGATTTCCGCGCCAAAAATCGCCGAGTCTTCTGTATCCTGGAGCGTATCGAGCAAGGCTTTGGCGCAAGATTCGCCGTCCGGATTCCAGATAAAGTCATCACCCATGAATACAAGTACTGGCTCATTGATATTATATTCTTCTACCACCATCGCAATCGGCAC
>CAZUNS010000009.1:0-13076 GCA_964621655.1 uncultured Candidatus Saccharibacteria bacterium
CCTTGAAATATGGGCCAAAACTAACCCTGATTAACAGAAATTAATCTCTGTCCTTGTCAATTAAGACAAGAATTATTACTAGAATAATTAAATATTCCACGTAATTCATTTCCTTTCATAAGGACCACCCACCTTCCTTTATGGACCAGCTGGGAGATTACCTTATTCTAAATATATCTCGTAATATAATAATATCACAAGAATTATTGTTTGTCTATAATGAAACGCAAATATTTTTTTGCTATTTAAAAATAAAGAAAGGGGATATTCTCGCAGTGGCTCTCTGCAAATTTATGTTTTGAGCCGAGAGGAAGTACATTTAAAAAGGAGTCTTCATTGATGGAGAAACGCATTTGTAAAGCTTGTAGAGTCGAGTTTACTCCCAAAGTCCACAATCAAGTTTATTGCTCCGATTGCGGCAAGCATCCCAAGCAGGCATCCATATTTTATAGGCAGCGCCAGAAAGCGTATGATGAAATTTTGGGAAAGCGAACAGAATATCATGAACCCTATATGAGCTAATCGCAAAATCATGGGCCTTTTCTTGGGTGATTATCAGCACGCTAGCCACAACGGCACGCAGCAAAGCAAAATCCACTATTATGATGATCCCTAAACAGTCCCGTCCTTATGGACGGGACTAAGTTTTTTGTATAATAAACCAACGAGCGAAAAGATTCATTGTTTTTCCGTGGTGGTGCAATTCTCCCTGCATAGAAGAAGTATGATATAATATGAATAAGATATGGGAGAGACTGATGAGAAAGATTTCTATTGTAATACCATGCTATAACGAAGACCAAGCTCTACCCAAGTTTTATCAAGAGATGGAACGGGTACGCGAGTCCGACTTTCATGACCTAGATGTTGATTTTGAATATATATTTGTCAATGACGGCAGCGATGATAAGACCTTGGGTTATATGAAGCAACTTGCCGAGCAGGATGCGAAGGTAAAATATATTTCCTTCTCGCGGAATTTCGGCAAGGAAGCTGCAATTTTAGCTGGTCTCAAAGCGGCTCATGGTGACTATGTGGCTTTGATGGACGCTGACTTACAAGATCCGCCGCGCTTATTGCGAGAAATGTATGATGCAGTCGTGTTGGAAGGTTACGACCGAGTAGGCACGCGCCGAGTGTCTCGCAAGGGTGAGCCGCCAATCCGCAGTTTCTTTGCCCGCTGTTTTTACAAAATTATTAACCGGATATCCAATGTGCAGATGGTGGATGGCGCGCGTGACTATTGGCTGATGACGCAACAAGTCAATCAGGCAATTATCTCGATGCCGGAATACAATCGTTATTCAAAAGGGCTCTTCGCTTTTGTTGGGTTTAAGACTAAATGGATCGAATACGAAAACGTTGAGCGTGTCGCTGGCGAAACCAAATGGTCGTTTTGGAAATTATTTAAGTATGCCCTAGAAGGTATTACGGCGTTTTCTACTGTACCACTAATTCTCTCTTCAATCGTAGGAATGATTTTCTGTTTGGTGGCTTTTGTTGCCATTATTTTAATTATTATTCGTACCGTGGCCTTCGGCGATCCTACGGCTGGTTGGCCATCACTAGTTTGTATTATTGTTTTTGTGAGCGGCGTACAACTTTTTTCAATTGGTGTAATTGGCCTGTATCTTTCTAAAACTTATCTCGAAGTCAAACGCCGCCCCATCTATATTATTAAAGAACAAAACTTTCACCAAAATCACCATATGTCTCAAGGCGATATGACAAATAATTCAAATTTTTAAATTCCCCTTTGGGATTATAGTGTAGAAAGAATGACGAAGTCCAAAAACATTGCGAGTGAGAAAACAGTTCCGCCAGAAGTGCGTGAGCAGTTGCTTGCGAAGCTAAAGACTTTGCCGGCTGCTCCAGGTGTATATTTTCATAAAGACATGAATGGCGAAGTTATCTATGTAGGCAAGGCAGCGGTGCTCAAAAATCGAGTGCGACAATATTTTCACAACACTGAGAAAGACATTAAAACCGCAGCGCTAGTACGAGAAATTGCAGATACGGATTGGATTGTCGTAGACACTGAAATGGACGCACTCTTTCTCGAATCGGAAATGATCAAACGCTACAAACCGCGCTGGAATATTCTGCTGCGTGATGATAAAACGGTTAGCTATGTGCGGATTGACATGAAATCAGAAATTCCTTACGTAAGTTTTACGCGTACGCCGCAGGATGATAAAGCTGTCTATATCGGGCCGTTTTATGGCAAAACGGCAGTGGCAAAGGCTTTGCGGATTTTGCGAAAAGTTTTTCCGTATTACGATAAACCCTATGATGGTAAGAAAACTTTAAATACTGATTTAGGATTGACGCCAGGAATCGAAGTTGGCAAGACCACGCCACAAGAGTACAAGAAAAACTTACGCAAGTTGCGACTATATCTTGAAGGCGGGCGGCATAAATTAATTAGCGAAATCGAGAAACAAATGCAACAAGCCGCACAGGAAGAAAAATTTGAAGAAGCGGTGGGGTTACGACAACAACTTTATGGTCTAAAGGAATTGCAGAAAAAAATTGTTTTTTCGGACAAAGAATTTCTGGATATTTCGTCAGATCAGGCCTTGGTGGATTTACAAAAGATACTTGGGTTAGCAAAGCCGCCGCGACGAATTGAAGGTTATGATATCTCGCACCAATCGGGAACCAACGTAGTAGGATCGATGGTAGTATTTGTAAACGGAGCTTCAGATCGGTCAGAATACCGAAAGTTTAAACTGCGCCATCAGCAAAATGATGATACTGCGAATCTACGTGAAGTAATTGAGCGACGGCTGAAACATCAAGAATGGGATTTTCCGGATTTAGTAATCTTGGATGGCGGTATTGGCCAGGTAAACGCAGTAAAAGATTTACTTTGGGAACATAATATTGCAGTAATCGGGCGTGATAAATCGGGCGATCATACGCGTAATGCAGCCGTGAATATTGTTGTTCCATTACAGAATGGGGTAGAGCGCTTAGTCCCACTATTAGCTAATTCACATGTTGCTAAATTAATTGCACGGATTGACGACGAAGCGCATCGATTCGCAATTACCTATCATACTTTATTGAAACGTAAAAACATGTTAAAATAAAAGTATGATTAAAAAGCAAATCTTCACTTTTATCTTACGTTGGGCGGCATCAAGTATTGGGATGTACTTTTGTATTTCCTGGTTTGGTGTACTTAATTCAGAATCGCAAGAAGTTTTCTCGGAGCCGTGGCTGCTATTTGCTACGGCGGGCTTGATTTTCTCCTTGGTTAATTCTATCGTAAAGCCATTAGTAAAAATGTTGGCCTTGCCCTTAGCAATCTTAACCATGGGAATTTCGACCATCATTATCAATACCGCAATGGTGTGGCTGACAATTTATTTGCTGCCTGGCGTAGAAATGGAATTTTGGGGCGCACTAGTTTCTAGCGCAATCATGAGTGTAATGAATGCAGTGCTAAACTTGATTATTAGCTAGGGAAGTCTTGATTTGTGGGGAAAGTTGGAGTATAATCATAATATGAATTTGGGAACACTATTTCAGAGTTTAACTTTTGTTTCGGCGATCTTGTCGGTACTATTGATTCTCTTGCAGCAGCGTGGGGCATCCCTTGGCGCGGGCTTTGGTAGCTCAGGCGAGTTATATACTACCCGTCGTGGTCTCGAACGTTCGCTTTATAATGCGACGATTGTTTGCGTAGTGGTTTTTATCTTGTCGATTCTGTGTTTGTTATTGGTACCAGCAGCTTAGCTACAGAAGTAAGGTAATTTAAGGAAGGCATGAAACCTACTAAAAAAAAGCGTGGGCTAAAATTATCCGAACGTTTGGAGCAATTCTCTGAGCGTGCGCGTGAAGGTAGCAAGGAGCATATTCAGGAAAACATCATCGATCGTTTGCCAAATGCACGCCGCGTACGTTTATTAATCCTAGAATGGTGTTTGCTGATTATCGTCATTCTCTCCTTGGCACTTACCCAAGCTTTTTGGTATCGTCAATCTTATTCGGTGCAAGCCTATGTTGATGGTGGTACCTATATTGAAGCTACGATGGGGCGTGTAAACTCACTTAATCCACTTTTTGCTACGACCGAGAGTGAAAAAGTCCTGTCAAAATTAATGTTCGCAACTTTATCAACGATTGATTATTCGGGACACGTAGGGTTAGGTTTAGCGGCGTCGATTGTGCCGGATGAGACTGGAAAAGTCTGGACTATCACATTGAAGGATAACTTGAAATGGTCAGACGGTGAACCCATCACACTTGATGATGTAATCTACACGGTTAACTTAACGAAAGATAGCACTATCAATACGGCTTATAGTTCTAACTTTGCTGGTGTGACGATTGAACAAATTGATAATTCCTTGGTCTTTGCTTTACCGTCGGCATATGCAGATTTTGACTCGACCTTGAACATCCCAATTTTACCAGCGCATGTTTTGGCTGATGTAAATCCGGGTCAACTGCTCGAACATAGTTTTAGCTCAAATCCAGTCACGTCTGGGGCTTTTACTTTTAATGCTATGCAGAGTGTCTCTACGGAAGGTGAACGCATTGTTTATTTGGCCGCTAATCCATACTATTATAAAGCTGCGCCAATGTTAAATAGCTTTGCTATTCATACCTATTCTAGTTATGATGAGATTGTAGAAGCTGTGGCGACTGGCGAAGTAACGGCTACAGCGGAGTTGTCTTTGGAATATCGTGATCAACTGCCGAGCGATCTAATTTATGACAAACAGACAGCCTTGTCGAGCGGAGTATTTGCCTTCTTGAATACAACTAGCTCACTGCTAAATAACGTAGCAGTACGCCAAGCGATCCAGAAGGGCGTAGATATTGAAACGGTCCGTTCGGTCTTGGGCGACGAGTACCCTCTGAATTATCCGTTGTTAAATCCCGAAATTGAAATAACGCAACTTCCTGCCCTTCCAGAGTATAATCTCGATGCTGCACGCGCCGAGATCGCTGCGGCTGGTATGGCAGGGAAAACTTTGCGCTTGACCACCATTAATACTAGCTATTTTCCAGATCTTGCTACAGTTTGGAAAGAGCAACTCGAAAATCTTGGTTTTGTAGTTGATTTAAATATTTATAGTCCAGGGCAAGACTTCGTCGCAAACGTAATACGAACACGTAACTATGATATATTATTATATGAAGTAGAGTTAGGTGCGGACCTAGACCTATTCGCTTATTATCATTCATCACAAGCATCAACCACGGGTTTAAATCTTTCCAATTACGCCAACGCTTTGATTGATGATTTGATTCTCAGCGCACGAACAACAATGAGCGTAACTGGACGTGCGGCGAAGTACGAAACTTTTCTGCGACGCTGGGTGGCTGACGTTCCTGCGATTGGGATTTATCAAGTGAGTTTGGTCTACTATTATAATAAGAACGTGCGTTCTTTTTCGGAAGATGATCGGTTGATTTATGCGACGGATCGGTTTGTCGATGTAGAGTACTGGGCGGTTAATCGCGCGCAGAAAAACCGCACACCCTAGAACGCGGTCCGTTGTTGGAACTAAGAAACTTCACAAAATACTTTTTCGAAGGGGGTGCGGAGCTCACGAGCGAGCATGCAGTGCGCGAGCCCCGTAACGACGGGAGCGAGCGACACGTCCCGAGAAAAACGTATTTTGTGAAGTATGTTTGGTTGAATCAGCGCTTCTTGACTTTTCTAGGTTTTCGGAGCGATAAATTTGTGGTATAATATTCCTATTATGAGAAGTTTATCAACAGATTTAAAGACGGAAATTGGCAAAAAAGTAAAAGTATCAGGCTGGGTAAATTCGCGGCGCGACCACGGTGGTTTGATTTTTATTGATCTACGCGACCACAAGGGGATTATTCAGTTAGTGATTACACCAGACACAAAGGATGCTTTTGCCTTGGCAGAAACCTTACGTGATGAGTTTGTGATTTCAGCCGAAGGTTTAGTCCGCGAACGTGCGCCTGAACTAAAAAACCCTAATATCGAAACTGGTAATATCGAAATCGTAGTTGATAACTTAGAACTCATCAATAAATCCGAACCCTTGCCAGTTAATACGCATGATGAAGGTGACATCTCTGGCGAAGAATTGCGTCTAAAATACCGTTATCTCGATTTACGTCGCCCGAGCATGCAACGTATGCTGCGTCGTCGCGCTGAATATTATCGTTTTATGCGTCAGTATATGGACGAGCAAGGTTTTATTGAGATTACTACGCCAATTCTAGCCAACTCATCTCCAGAAGGTGCACGCGATTTCTTAGTACCATCTCGCTTACACCCAGGTCAATTCTATGCTTTACCGCAGGCTCCGCAGCAATTCAAACAACTTCTAATGGT
This sequence comes from uncultured Candidatus Saccharibacteria bacterium, assembly GCA_964621655.1. GTDB lineage: Bacteria > Patescibacteriota > Saccharimonadia > Saccharimonadales > Saccharimonadaceae > Nanosyncoccus. Next base: position 6,335 of record CAZUNS010000009.1, read on the forward strand.
GGGTGGCGTACCCCGTTATTATCAAATTGCGCCCTGCTTCCGTGATGAAGATCCACGCGCCGATCGTTTGTATGGTGACTTTTATCAGCTTGATTGCGAAATGTCATTCGTGGATGATGGTGAAATTGTGCGCCAAACCATGGAACCACTAATTAAAAAGTTAGTGACAGAATTCGCTGGCAAAAAACTCGTTAGCGAAGATGTTCCGCGAATCCCCTACCGCGATGCTATGGAGAAATACGGCACTGATAAGCCGGATCTACGTTATGGTCTGGAGTTGATTGACTTAACCGACGCTCTCAAAAATGCGGAATTCAAGGTTTTTCAAACACCCTGCGTCAAAGCAATTTGTGTACCTAGCGGCGCTAAGTTTACTCGCAAACAAATTGATGAGTTTACCGAGCTTGCCCGCAAGAACGGTGCTGGTGGTTTGGCGTATATATTATATGAGAATGGTACTGAACGTAGTCCGATTGCAAAGTTCTTGAAACCAGAAGAACTCAAAGCGATTAAGGATCTAACCGGTGCTAAAGACGGTGATGCAGTATTCTTTGGTGCAGACGAACGTAATAAGGTGAACAAAGTTCTAGGTCAAATGCGCATTGCTTTTGCGGACGCTTTGGGACTAAAAGATAATAATATGGTGGCTCTATGCTGGATCATCGACTTTCCGTTTTATGAATGGGATGATGGCGCCAACAAATTAGACTTCGGACACAATCCGTTTTCTTTGCCAAAGGGTGGCTTAAAAGCCCTTCGCGAGACCGAAAATAAGCTTGATATCGTAGCCGATCAATACGACATGGCCGTGAATGGTCTCGAACTCTGTTCTGGCGCTGTTCGTAATTACAACCCCGAAATCATGTACGAAGTATTTGGTGTACTGGGTTATGATAAGGAGTATGTCCAGGCGAGATTTGGCGGTATGCTAAATGCCTTTAAATTTGGTGCTCCGCCGCATGCTGGTTGTGCCTTCGGAATCGATCGCATGTTGATGGAATTGCTCGACGCACCAAGCATCCGCGATATCGTAGCTTTCCCAAAAAATGGTTCGGGTATCGACTTAATGATGAATTCACCGTCAAATGTTGACGAAAAGCAACTCGAAGAAACCCATCTCGAAATCATTGACGAAGCATAAGAAACCTAACGTTTATCTGATGTCGTATGTTATAATATAACCATGGTTTGTATTGCGGCATTTATCATCCTTTGTCTAGTCGGTGTTTTTGTAGCCTTCTTAAGTTTGTTCCGTCGCGATATTGGCAAAAAGTATTGGGCAGTTTTTAAAAAATCTTGGGGCTGCGTAGGTAAAAAAGTTCGTCTCCAAAAATGTGAAACTAATTTCAAAGATGATGTAAAAAACTCCCTGCTAAGTAAAGTAGTTCTAAAACATCCTAAATGGGTAAAACCTTTGGGTACCGCCATCGAAGTTGGTGCAGTCTTGATTGTATTTCTCACGGTTTGGTCATTAGTCGAATCAGTTAAAGCTGGCTTAGCTCTATGGGTATTCGGCACTTGTAATGTTTCGCAGCCAGCTAGCTGCGCCCTAGGTGCAGAAGTTTGCGGAATTGACGCCGAAGAACCTAAAAATCCTATCGAATGGACGGAGCGATGGTTCTCGGAATGGGGCGAAATTTTCGCAAATATTCCAGACCGGTTTCACGATTGGAATGTAGAAGAATATTTGGTCGAGCCCTACAGCTTTGTCAATAAATATCAAAACAATCAACCGCTGGCGATGGATATCTTTGATCCTGGCTGTACGGTTTGTCTGCAGAGCTATCGCAATCAAAAACAATCAGGCTTTTTTGAACGATATAATACAGTTTTGATGATCTATCCAATTCAACTTCCAGATGGAACTTATAAATTTAACAACTCAGATTTAGTAGCGCGCTATGCGCATGCGGCGGATTATCTAGAAACAAATTACACCAGCAAAATAATTGATAAAATCTTTACCGAATCAAATGCGGACGGCATAATTTATCAAACTGTACTTGCGCAAAGTAGTCGGGAGAATGCGGAAAAACTGCTACAGCAATGGTTGAAAGAATTTGGTGCCGACAAGGCGGAAATCACTGAGATTATGCAACTCGCACAGAGCGATATTGTAACGGAAATCATGAATCAGGTAAAAAACATGGTAGAAAATAAAATTCATGCAAAGGGTATCCCGACTTTACTCTATGATGGAAAGAAGCACAATGGCCTATACAAAGCGGATTAATTTATTATTACTGTCTCTCGCAACGGTTCTACTGTTAGCAGTTTGTTGCTGCCCTATAAGTGTCTATGCCGAAGACAAAGCAACTAATCAAGAATCTGAAGAAAAAGCTCTGGCAGAAGCGCAACTAAATGCAATTATGCAGAATTGCAGCAATATTAAACAATCTCTGCAACAATTACAACACGTAGATTCGCGGACGCGCACTTATTTAGGCTCAGCCTACGAAGCTATTTCGGGACGATTTATCACGCCACTTAATTTACGCTTGGTAAAACTTGGCAAACCGTCAACAGAGCTTTTTGCAATTCAAAATGATTTTACGGACGCTCAGAGCGATTTTCGTGACGAATATGTAAATTACATGCGCGAGATGGAAACATTAGTTGCGATCGATTGTACGACGCATCCAGAAGAATTTTATCGAAAGCTCAAGACGGTACGCAAGAAACGCGAAGAGTTGCGTCAAGTGACCGAAAAATTAAGCAAGCTAGCACAAGAGCAGTATAAGGCGGTAGAAAATTTGCGGGGGAAACTATGAACGTAGAAAATCACGGCAGCCGAAACTTAATCTTGTTAGGTATGGGATCGATTATTTTGACAATTATCACGACTTGTGTGAGTTTGTGGATTTATCGTAGCTCAGGTGATATTTATCTTGATCGCTCTCGTCCTGGATTTTTGCCAGACGAAGCCGAAGCTAAAGACGAAAAGCCAGTCGATAATAACTTTGTCTTTAGCGAAAGTGGCGCTCTTAATAACGAAGAGTTGCAAGAATATCTCAAGCAACTCAAAGTACTTAACGACAGGATCACGTCTTTAGAAAATCCCTACTCAAGCACCCCGCTTTCGGATGAATCATTAGGTATTACGCCTATGTCTCCAAATCAAGATGACGATATCTAGTCTATTCTCTCGCTACCCTCGAGCGCTGTGCGTGGGGCGTGAATGAAACGAGTTGCGGCGGATTCTTGATTTCCCGCATAGACTAATTTGCGCAACCATTGATCAGCGGGCCCAGCCGTCATCAGCAAAATCAGATAGCCCTTCTCATGCCACTTTAGCAAAGCATCACCCAGACTTTCGTCAAGCTCGGCTGGCTCGGCAACTTTTTTATTATTTAACTTTTCGATAAAATCAGCTGGCTTAAGAACTTTTAGATCAGGATCTTCGCGCGTAAGATAAGTGGGCAACCAATACAACTTAGTCACGCCATCAAAAGCATCGACATAGGCGTCAATCACGCCAATCTGACGGGTATTTTGATGTGGCTCATAAACAACAATTACACCCTTGAGCGCGCGCCGCTCAGCTTCCTCGAGTGCAATCTGGACCGTAGCAGCAACTTCTTCGGGGTGATGTCCGTAATCCGAGTAATAACCTTCGGAAACTTGTTCAAAACGACGCCCAACGCCAGGAAAACTATTAATTGCTTGGACAATTTTCTTGCGGCGCTTATTAGTAAAACGCGCTAAACCGCGAGCTTCTGGCATAATACGTAGCATAGCATCAATCGCTAACGTAGCATCGTACCGACGTGCTTCACCGGCTAGATTAACATCAGCGGCGATCTCATCCCCACGAATTACTTGTTCGCTCTGGTGTTCAAACTGCGTAAAAGCTTCTTGATAAGACGTCTCGTCTGGGTAAATATCAGGATGATCATAACTGACCGTAGTAATGACGGCCAACCACGGGTGAAAACTGAGAAAATTACGGTCGTATTCGTCGGCTTCGTAGATAAAATATTCTGATTTAGGATCATAAGCCCCGGCCGGTGCAAAAGGGAGCGTAGAGCCCACAATGTAAGAAATCGGGATACCCAACTGGAGACATGCCCAAATAATCATGGCGGTAGTTGTAGTCTTGCCATGTGTACCAGCCACGGCTACCATTTTTAATTTTAGCTTTTTGACTAAATAACTAATCAGCTCGTCACGTTTAGTAATGTGTTTGATTTTTAGCTTCTTTGCCATCAATAGTTCTGGATGATCTTCGGGCAAGGCAGATGTATATACGAACCAATCTATACCTTCGTTCTTGGCGCGTGCCTTAAGAAACTCACCATCTTGCTCACCGAGATAAATTTTTATATCATTATTCGCTAATTCATTTGTAACGGCACCAGGTTGCTGATCAGAGCCAAAAACTGTCATCCCGGCACTCTTTGCCATCAACGCAAGTGGCCCCATGCCCGTTCCAGAAATACCAGAAATATATATGTTCATGAAAATATTGTATCACACTTGTGTTATAATGGAGAAAGGAATGGGTGGTAAAAAGGTCAACCAAATCAAAAAGACTCTGCGCAAATCATTCAAATCGGTGCGCACCTGGCAGCTTGTCTTGATTTTGCTGCCACTTTTATTTTTTACTGCTACACTGTTGAGATTCGATCATTTACAAATGATAGAATTACGCAAAGCCGTTTTGCAGGCCGATATCGAAGGCGATGACGAAAAGATTATGCAGAGTTTGGTAGAACTAAAAGATTTTGTCTATTCACATACAGTAATTAATGTTATCGAAAACAACGGCGTACAGACGATAACGTTTGGCACAGGACCGTTTTATTTAGAACAGCAGTATGTGCGAGCGGCGAACGCTGCGATTGAAGCGGCTAGTGCCGGCCTAGTGGACGACACTAATCCCAATGGTAATATCTATGCCGCAGTGGCAGCGATTTGTCAACCAATGGCAATTGCACATGGCTGGGCCTGGAGTGATCAAGGTTATCTAGACTGTTGGACATCGGAGTTGGCTAAATATCCCGAGTCAGATATAGCTGACAATCAACTTACTGCTAATGTGCCATCCACCAGCCTGTATCGACACGACTATGCTTCACCAATTTTTTCGTGGACGCCAGCGGGAATTGCGCTCGTAATATGCGTAGTGCTAATTATAATCATTTTGGTTCGCTGGGTAATTTGGGCGGTATTAAAAGTTGCTTTAATCTTCCTGAAAAGTTCCTAAAATCAGCCAAAAACTTCAAAAAATGCCAAAAAGCCTAAGTTTTTTGCATGAAACTATACAAAACCGCTTGACACTCTAGTTATTTCAGAATAAGATAAGAATATAATAACCTAAGGAGGAACCTAATGGCCTATAAACATACCAATAGTAAAGGTATTACCTATTATCTGCACAAGTCCGAAGTTACTTTGCGTGGCGGCAAACCACAAACGATTTATTTCTTTACGAAGACTGAAGAAGGCGGTAAGGGTACCCCGTGCGACTTACCAGAAGACCGCGTCGTGAATGAAAATCCGCGCAACGGCTTCCTGACTTTGAAAAAGAAAGCCTAATTTCGCACGTCGGATTAAAATTTAGGTACTAGTAGTAGCACTCCAGAAATAGGGTGCTACTATTTTTAGACTTAACATTTCCCTAGAAATGTAGTATAATAAATACATGAGTAAAGGTTTAATAGATCAAGCAAGCGTGCGTAAGCGCGGCATTAAAGAGTTGATTGGTGGAATCATAGCGGCAGCAGTTGGGGCTCTCGTTTCTTGGGGTTCTTACAGCACTGCCAAACCTGGCCAGACTTATACGGTTTACACCGGTATTATTGCGCTAGGTGTCGGTTACGCGATTGTAGGCGTAATAGACATTGCTTTTCCGCAATTACGCCTCAAAAACAGCAAAGGCAAGAAGGCTAATAATATCGCCAACGAGTCTGAAACAGCCAAAGAAGAAGTAGTAGTCGAAGAAGACTAAAACTAATCTTAAAGTCAATAAAAAGCGGCCCAGATTATTCTGGGCCGTGATTTTTAGAAATCTTCAGACAGCCTGAAAATTCCGCTGACGTCCTTGGCTTTGATTAGCCTAAAGTAGTCTCAAGGTACTCGCGAAGTTGCCGAATGGCATTGCCGCGATGCGAAACCGCGTCTTTCATTTCTGCTGTGGCTTCGGCGAAAGTTTTGCCAAGTTCATCGGAGAAGAAGATTGGATCGTAAGCAAAGCCGCGTTCGCCGCGCTCTTCGGTGGTAATTGAACCTGCTGTATTACCAATGAACAGCGAATAATCTGCGGGGTGTTCGATGTCGATGATGCAGACCAGAGCGCATGTGAAGGTGGCTTTACGCTCGGTGACGCCGTCCATCTCCTGCAGTATTAGCTGGCATCGTGCGTGATCATCGCAATCGTCGCCGCCGTAGCGTGCCGAGTAGACACCCGGGCGTCCACCCAGTGCTTCGACGCAGAGACCGCTGTCGTCTGCGACCACGATATAGTGCCTGCCACGCGCTCGCAAGAACTCGCACAGCGCCATAGCTTTGAGTAGGGCATTACCAGCGAACGTCTCTTCCGACTCGACAATATCTTCCTTAAAGCCCACGTCGCCCATTGTCAATATCTGGTATTTGTCGGACAGCATTTCTTGGAACTCCTGAGCTTTGTTGCGGTTGTGCGTAGCCAAAACAATTGCCGGGAAAGTAGTTGACACTTTTATCACTCCTTTGATTTTTTAGGGTTCGCAAGAGTATTATAACATACTATTAGAAGTAGTTT
>CAZUNS010000010.1:0-12887 GCA_964621655.1 uncultured Candidatus Saccharibacteria bacterium
ACTTTACAGCTGCACATTGAAAAGATTGCGCAACTGGTTAATGATGTCGTCGGTCTGAGCGTTAATCAGAGCCGCCTCGTTGATTTCGCTGAGCCGCTGCAGATTACCAGCATCCTTCATGTTGTAGCCAATCGAATAAATCGGTACCCGCATGCCGCCTACAATATTAGAGACATCATTAAAACCATAGCCGCAGTTTCTCTCGCCATCCGAAAGCAAGAAGAGCATCAACTTTGCATCCGGCACTTCAAGTGCCTTTTTGCGAATCATGTCCAAACCAACCAAAACCGCATCGAATGTTGCTGTTGAGTTGACCGTAGTCAATCCATTCACTGCACCTCGGAAGTAGGCCCGCTGTTCATTATCAAACTGCTCAATCGGCAGATTAACATAAACATTGTCCGAGTAGGAGATCAAACCAATATAATGATCACTACTAATATAACCCGAAGCCGCAATCAACGATTCTTTTAAAGCGTTCAGACGATCGCCGTCCATCGAACCAGACACATCCGCAATAAACACAGCAATGATCGGCCGACCACCATCTTTGTTGGCTTTCCAGATTTTCTGGGCCGCCAAATAGCCTGCTCCGTCCAAGTTTACATTGCGACTCACGTAGTCATCATGACGGTTAAAGCCTTTCTCAGTAGCCAGCTTCTGCGCTTCATTGCTCAGACAATATTCCGTAAACAACTTCGCGACTTCCTGCTTCTCGGCCGATACATAATCAAATGTATACACCGGATGATCATGCCGAATCCCGTCCGGGAAATAGACATAGTCCTTCAGCTCCGGCGTATTGATGCACGCCTGCTCTTCCATCACCATCGCTTTGATGATACCCTTAGCCGCTTGCGTCCGCATCACGCCAGTAGTATAGGCCACCGGCGGAGACTGCTTCTGGTAATCCAGCAACTTCTGCGCCGCCGCATCCGACAAAGGATTATCGGGATCAAAGCTATACAGCATGGTTGTCAAGATGTTCAGACCAGTCGCACTGGTATAGGGATTAGTGTAGGCAAAGGTGATATCGCCTGCCAAACTAGCTTCCAAGACTTTCGCTACCGTCGGCTCGCCGTATTTTTCGGTAAACGCCGCATAGGTGTTCTTCTCCATCAAGACACCCGCGGTGTTGCCCGCGATCCGATCAGCCAATTTAACTACGCCAATGCCTTTTGCTTTCAGCATCTCGCCCAAAGCGAACGAAGACGGAATATACATATCCGGGCGATAATCGCCTTCGGTCATGTAAGTAACTACTTCGCCCGAAGCTATCTTCCGCACGCTTACGCTCACGGTTTTACCATTTACTTCGTAGCGTGCATTGTTAAACTTCTTGGCCAAGACGTTAATCAGATCGTCCGGCGTCTCACCCGACAGTTCGGACGGCGCCGCAATCTCGATATCAATCTGGCCGCGGCCTTCCACTGTCAAAGTAAAAGTGTCGATGTCGGCCAGTGCCGCCGAGACTGTATCCAAGCTGTAGATATCCATCGTGGCCGGCATTTCGGTCACGGTAATTTTCTTCAGCTTCGCTTCCAGTTCTTTCGTAGCTTCCTCGTAGGTGTAGGTCGACACTTCTTCGTAGCCCGAAGTGGCACAGCCACCGAGCAGGCTCAGCAGCATCATAGCCGCCAGGATCAGAGTCAGCACTTTCTTGAATTTGCATTTCATGGATATTATTCCTCCTTCAAAGAATCTTGGATAGTTTCTATCCAACTTTCCAATTCGCTCAAGTCTTTGCTTTCGTTGATGTCGCGCTTGTTAATCAAATCCGCCGAGAGTTCTAATAACTTCCGCACATCTTGCAGCTTACGTTTGTTATCATTGAGAAGCTTCACTATCTTATCCTGATCAGAATGTTCCCAATCGCTCGCTACAAGACAGAGATTATGAATATACTGGCAGTTCTTACAGATCTTTCGCTCAATTTCATCCACGACCGCTACGGTTTTCTGCAGATACGCTGCATCGTTAATTTGCAGCAGCTCGCTTTGTCGCGCTTGCAAAACATCAATTTGATCAAGCTGACTAAAAACTACCAATACCAGATCGCTAAAGCTTTTTCTCTGTTTTAATCGCATAAATCTTTGACGAATTACGTTTGGCAAATTAGCCGCTTCGATCTCAACCAGACGCTGACGTTCTATCTCTTGGCGATTTCGCTCCCGCCGAACCGACAGCACATCCTTGATCGACAAGGCAGCCGCCACCGCGCTCACGATCCCGCCCACCAGCACAGTAGCAACCGCTCCGCGCTGGAGCGCTCTCACCATCCGGATACCCAGACTAATGATTAGCGCATCTTCCAACAAGACCTTGGTTATCAGCACCAGGGAAGCACCCACCAGCATGATAATCCCGCCTACACTATAGATAGGCTTGCGTGATTTCTTCAACTTTTCCACCTCCTAATTTTTAAGCTTCTTAACGTGTTGCAGGGGATTGTGCTGCTTCACTTTTGTGTAATTCAGCACGAATCGCATCTCTCCTTTCTTGTTCAGTTTGTTGCAAGCTCAGAACTTCGCCAATATCCGTTAGCAGTATAGTACTACTTGTTGCAAGCATAGTTTCCCGATACTGTTTCGTTTGGGCAATCGCAAGCTGTTGCTGCCAAAGTGGAATCACGTTATGAACACAACTATGAGTTTTTAACACCATATGCTGATTAGCATCCCGCGTTAGCTCAATCTGTGCCGCCGTCTGGAGACAAGCAGTCAGAGTCAGCTCCATGTCTTGCAGACGCTGCTCAAAACTGTTGCATTTACCAGCCAAATCACGGTAAGCCAAAGCGTCTTCCGGCACACCAGATACATTAGCTTGCTGCTGCAACTGCTTTAGCTGCCCGCCTTGAACGGTCGCCAACTTTTGTCTTCCGGCGATGATCCACAATCTCAGCTCACGACAATCTTGCAAGACTTGCTGATGAAGTTTATCCATCATCTTAGTATTTGCCGAAAGCTGTAATTGATTGTACGTTAGAGCATTACTTAGCTTCTCAAGCGTCTTACCGGCAGCATCGTATTCACGCTGCAGCTTTTTGGTCCGACCTAAACGATTCATGATACCACGCGTTTTTACCCCGGTACCATCGACCAATCTCTGAAAAGTGGTCATCGTTTCAGCCAACACTTCACTCACCGCACCCAAATCGCAATCTAGCACCATCCCTAACGACGCTTCCGCAGCCTGCTTAAATTTCCGCTGCTTCGCTACGCCGTAATTGATAATGTTGGTACTATCTTGCAAATTGATTTGTTGAATCAACTCTTCGATCCGCTGAGTTTCCGCAGGGGATAATTCCACCTGACTTCCTATTGGATTTGCTACTGATATTAATTCGTTACCGCCCAATTAAGTTCACCCCCATTCTTATCTTTAGGCGTCCACAAACAAGCCGAACCTTCATCGGCCACGTTACACCGTAATGATATCACACTTTTCGTACTCTGTCAATTAGAGATCAGGTAGGAGATTATGTCTTGCTACCGCAAGCCATTTCGATGGGCGTCGACTCAAAAGAAAATGCGAGCATTTTCTTTACTCGTCTCCTACATCGACCGTTCTCCCGCTTCGCGGGAGTTCTCATCTCGCCATATCGTGCAGACAAAAATAAGACCAAATGGTCTTCTTTTTGTCTGGCGGAGGGTGGGAGATTCGAACTCCCGCTCCAGGTCTCCCCAGACTAACGATTTAGCAAACCGTCCCCTTCAGCCACTTGGGTAACCCTCCATTACCCCTATTCTACCATATTTTCCGCCAAATTGTGTAAAATCATCATTTTTCATGTTATAATACTGATAAGCGACCTTATGGTCTATCGATATCAATTAACTGCGAGAATGATATGAAGAAATTTACAAAGTCTATTCTACAAGTTATCACGGGCATCTGCGCGACGATGACGCTTTGCGCCGGAAAGGCTATGGCTATCTCAGTACGTGACGGTGCCGAAGCCGCCCGCGCCGACGGCATGCCAGCCGAACTTATTGGCCCTAGCGGTGTTTTTACAAAATTTTCCAATATTGCACTCTATGTCATTGGCGCCCTTGCCGTCTTTATGCTCATGTGGGGCGGTTTGCGTTATATCACTTCCGGCGGCGACAGCAAGAAAATCACCGACGCCAAAAACACCGTACTCTACGCTATTATTGGCTTATTAATCGTCTTCTTATCTTACGCCATTATCAATTTCGTACTCAACGCCATTGGCTCTGTCACTACTGAATAGTCAACCAGCATTATCACGCCCTACTAGAATCTAGCACCGCAAAGATCCCAAAGCCAACAAACGGCACTTACTCACTCCGTCTTCGGCTTACTCACTGAGCAGACCACTGCCGACAAGTTTTTTGCACCAGCGTCTCGCATCACTTGCGCCGCCGCCAACATACTCGCACCCGTCGTCCAAACATCATCAAGTAATAGATATTCCGCATCCGGCTTAATTATTCCAGTCACTTCGTAAGCTCTTTTTGCCTGTTTCTCACGTTCAGATGCCTTCGTACCTACCTGCACCGTATCTTGTGCCCGTGACAAAATCTGCCGACATTGCCAGCCGCGTCGCTTAGCAAGCTTCTTAGCTAGTAGCAGCGTATGGTCAAATCCACGCTCCCGCACATGTCGCCCAATTGTAGGCAAGGGAACTACGATAATTTCTTCCTTTTTACCGTAATCTTCGGGAATAATCACGTCCAACAACTCCACCAACACCCTACTGATAGCCCGTACTGATTGATATTTATAATCAGCAATCAACTTTTTTAGCGTCTTTTCGCGCCAACCCAACGCCCATAAATTCGCAAACTGAATATTACAGTCCGGACATTTTACACTTGCGACATTTTTACCAGTTTTCGCAAATTCTTTTTTACAGAGTGGACAAATCGACTGCCGTTGTGAAATTATGTATTTTTTACAACGTTCACACAAAACATCACCCAAAAGCCCACAACCCCTACAGGTGTGCGGACAAAGTAGGTCAATTAGACCACATTTTGTTGTATTATTTACAACGAAACCCATAATACCTATTGATTTTACTACAAATTACCATTATAATAAAGCATAACAATATATAAGGAGGTAATTCAGGTATGGCACGTACAGATGTCGATGACTTGATGGAAGACGAGCTCGCGAAAGCTTTCTTCAACGAACCGGAAACTTCTTCGGTCGCTGAACCAAGCCCCAAAGCCGCGATGAGCGTCGATGAGCCCGCCGATATGGGGGGTGATGATGTGTGGGATGATACTACTGACGATTTTCCTGGACAACTCGCTGTAGATGTCTACGAAACCGCCGATAAATTAGTAGTGAAAGCTCGCACCGCCGGCATTTCCAAATCAGATCTAAATGTTAGTATTTCCGACAACATCTTAACGATTTCTGGTGTTCTTAGCGGCGGCGAAGACGAGAACACTACTGCTTGGCACATTCAGGAATGTTATTGGGGCGAGTTCTCTCGCACAATCGCTCTTCCGGTACAAGTAAAAGAAGACGAAGATTCAGTTCACGCCGATCTCAAAGATGGTGTTCTTACTATCACTTTTGAGAAAGAAAAACTCAATAGCCCAATTCCAATCGTCGTTCATTAGACTTTTACAAGAGTTTACTCACACACCAAATAACGCTCCTACGGGAGCGTTATTTGGCAAACAAACGAAATTTCCGAACCACCCGGGATTTCTAATAGCAACAAACAACATCTCCGGACTATCCAAAAGTTCCCAATAGCAATGAAACCCCCGGACTATCCAGGGATTTCTAGCGACAACGAAAAAGCGACCCGTAGGTCGCCTTTCATTATATTATTTTTTAGAGTCTTCTTTTTCAGAATCCTTCTTTTCAGCATCTTCTTGTTGCTGCTGCTGTTGTTGCTGTTGTTGAGTCGATGAACCATTAAACATACCCTGCAAGACGAAGTTCACAATCGCAAAGGCCAATACGGCAATTATCAACCCCACCAAGCCGTAAATAATCGTATTGCACGCTCTGGTAATCTTCGCCGCATCACCTTGAGAAATCACAAAGTAAACACCGCCAATAATCATTACAATTACTGCTGCCACCCCTACTACACCAATCGCCGTATCAATCAAATTCTTCACTGTATTCATTGCGTTTTTTTCAGTTCCAGCTGGCGGATCCAAAAAACATTCCGCTGGGGTTTTCGCACCAGGATTTGGCGCACCAGCTGGGCACACCCCATCAGCATAGGCAGGACCGCTCGTAAGTACAGTACTACCCATCACCCCAAACACAGCCAGCGTCAGAATCGCAAAAATCATTTTTTTCATAAACGCTCTCTCCTACAGCCTAAAATAGCCAAACGCCCGAAGCGTTAAATACTTCGCCCAAGACAAAATTCACAATCGCAAAAGATAGCAAAGCAATAATTAAGCCAACTACACCATAGAGAATCGTATTGCGCGCCTTAGTTACTTTGTTTGCATCACCTTGCGAAGTAATGAAAGAAACACCACCAATAATCATCATCAACACTGCAGCCACGCCTACCAGTCCGATCACCGCATTAATAATATTCTTAATTATACTCATCAAAGAGTCATCTTCAGTCTGACCCGGTATGCCAGGATTAACACTATTCTCTCCGGTTAAATACTGGTCGGCAATATTATCAGCATAAGCTGGTGACATCATTGCAATATTCGACATCCCCACAATCGTCAGCACCGCAGCCATTACGCTTAGAAGCATTTTTTTCATAAGTTTTTGAACTCCCTTTTAGATCTCTTCTTATCTACTATAATATCGTATTGTAGCCATCTTGTCCAGCCAGAATCTAAGCGCCAGACAATGCACCGCTCACAAAGAATACAATCGCATACGCCATCAGCGACACTATTAAACCAATCACGCCATAAAGAATAATATTACGCGCGCGATAAGCTCGCTGAGCATCACCCACGCTAGTTACGTACATAACACCACCCAAGATCATTACGCCCACTGCCAGCAAACCAACACAAGCAAACACCACTTGCATCACACCGTTTACCACTTCGTCAGCACGTTTCGTGTTTTGGCATCCTGCTGCCTCATATAGCTGCGAGTCATTTTTAAAATCATCACACATATCGGTACCATCCGCCATTACTGGCAGCGCACCCACCAATCCCCCCACCAAGGTTAATCCCAAAGTCAAAATTGCTAAAATCTTTTTCATTCTACATCGCTCCACTTACAGTTCCTACGATAAAACTCGTGATGATCGACGCACAAATCACCACTACCAAACCCACTACCGAGAAAATAAGCCCACGCGTCGCCTTTTGAGTCTTGCCTGGATCGCCAGCCGATAACATATAATCAACTCCGTTCTTAACAATAAAGATAATTGCCACTAATCCCGCTACGCCGTACGCCCAGTTAAATACACCCTGTACCATATCTACAGTTATTTTATCCTGCTGTTGCCAACCATTACCACTAATATGTAGTATCAACTTCAACGTATTTACAATTACCGTCGCCCCCATCGTAATAATCACGCCAATAATCGCCGACATCAAAGATTGCTTCGCCGACATCATCTTACCCGGATCACCTTGCGACATAATATATTTGTAACCGCCATAAATCACCAATGCCACCGCAATAAAGCCAGCCGCAAGGCTAATATCGTAAGAAATATTCAGAACAATCGTCCAAACAAATTTAGCTAGCCCAGCTTCACCACCCTCAACTTCCAGAATCTCGCCCGTACTCTCATTACATATCCCGTCGTACCAAGGTTTAAAGCCGAGAAAGTTCCCATCATTACATTTATTGCTATTTTCCCCAGTCGCCCAAACCGGGCTAACTGCAAAACTGGCGCAGCACACCATAAATATTGCCGCCAAAATTCCCAAAAATTTCCATTTCATACCCCTATCTTATCATTATTTGCCCAAAATACCAAGCAAAACAGGGATTCAATCCAATCTTATCTTACATTACAATAAAATAGTATTGACTAAAGCGCTTATGTGTGATATAATGGTAGCATACCCTAACAGATAGGGCTTTTGAGGAAGTTTGTTATGAAAAGAATAACCAGAAAGATAGTTGCACCTATTTTATTGTTGTTTAGCGCTATTTTTGCTGTTTTGTCAACTTTCGCCCTACCTGCTTTCACCCCAGCTGCCTTAGCCGTCGACGAATTCGTCCCTGGCACATCCGAAATCATCGTCGAAGATCCTGGCGAAACCAAGACCCCTAGCAACGACGAAACCTCGACTAGTGGGGAAGAAGCTTCCACATCTTCCGGCACCTCCAATAATCTCTGTTCCGCCGAATCAGGTATTATGGCTTGGGTAGTTTGTCCCGCCACCGATCTATTAGGATCAATCGTTGACGGTATTTACAGTCTCATTGGTGATTTCTTAGTTATTAATCCAATTTCCATGGACGACGATTCACCGATTTACACTATCTGGAAATACATGCGCAGCTTTACCAACATTATCTTCGTGATTTTTCTTCTCATAGTAATTTATTCACAACTAACTGGACTCGGCTTAGATAATTACGGCATCAAGCGCATCTTACCACGCTTGATTATTGCTGTATTATTAGTCAATCTTAGCTATCTTATTTGTACGCTCGCTATTGATGTGAGTAATATTATTGGTGGCAACTTACGCAGTTTCTTCCACGAAGTCCAAAACAACATGCTCGCCGACAGTACCGCCATCAACGAAGCCGCCAATATATCCTTATCGTCACTGGTATCCGTTGTCTTAGGTGGCGGTACTGTAGCCGGAATTGTCATTAGCGCCACAACAGGCTTTGGCGGCCTGTTTTGGATGCTTTTAGCCGTCTTGATCGGCGCAGTTATTTCAGTAGTAGCTGGTCTCATTACGATTGCATCACGCCAAGCCGTCGTAGTACTCTTAGTTATGGTTGCTCCGTTAGCTTTCGTCGCTTATCTTTTACCTAATACCGAACGCTGGTTTACCAAATGGAAAGATCTCTTTGCCCGCATGTTGGTATTCTACCCCATGTTTAGCTTCTTATTTGGTGCATCACAGTTAGCTGGCTGGGCTTTAATTGCATCCGCATCAAACCCACTCGGTGTTATTATTGGTCTCGGCGTCCAAGTTCTACCACTTTTCGCCTCAGTTAGTCTCATGAAGATGTCCGGCACCTTCCTTAGCGCAGTTAACGATGGGATTCGTCGCATCGCCACACCAGTACAGCGCAGCGCTACAAACTGGGCACTCGAACACGCCGAGCAACGTCGCCAAAACCACATCGCCAGTTCCGAGGTTTCTGGCGCTCGTCTCCGCCGCTACTTAGATTATCGACGCGAGCTACGTATGAATGATACCCGAAATTCTCAGGATATTCGTCGCAACCGTGCGCTTGAGCGTGCCTATCATCATTCCGCCGGTATTACAGGCCGCGACGATGCTGGTAATACCACATGGGAAAAGACGCCGAACCGCTATACTCGCAATGCTAAAACCGCCAATTTCTACAATACACGTGCTACCACCGCTCAAGCCGCTTATCAGAACACTCTCACTGGCTACGGTCGCCATTTTACTGATCGCTATTCACAGCGGCTCAGCGACCAGCACGGCGAAGCCTTCCTAGATGCTATGTCACAACAATTCTTGACCACCAACGAAGCTCAAGCCGACCAAGATTGGTTGCTCAATAAATACCTAGAAGCTCGTTCCGATATGAAACTAAAACCATATCAGTACAACCGCCTAGTTAGAGACGCTGCGGGTGGCTTAGGTCACACTGGTGAGACATCGATTATGGGTCAGGTTATTGTTGGCAACTCCAACATCGAAAACCGCCGCCGCACCGAAGGTCGCATTATCATCAATAAGTTTGGTATGGAAAAGCACAAACGCGAACTCCGCGGTATGGCTTTTGATATCGACAATATTAATGATGATGGTTTCGAGATTGACGAAAACGGCAGCCCAATCGAAACTAGCCAATACGTACTCAAAGATGGCAAACGTCATACTCCATGGCAACGCTACATCGCCGTTCACAAAACCACCGGCAAAGAAATTACCAAGGAGCAATACGACGCGATGTCTGACGATGCTCGCAAGGAGTATAAGAAAGTACGCTACTTCGACATCACCGACGACCACGGTAATGAAGTACAGCGTATCTTTGAAGACGATGCTGGCTACATGAAAGAGCTATTGACCGATGATATCAATATCGCCGACCCGATCAACCGTCGCTATATCAACCAAATCGGCGTAGCGCAAAATGACAATGAGCAAGATGGTATTCTTCGACGTTATCACAGTACCATCCGCTCAGCCATCGATAATAGTCATTTCAGCCAACACGCTCCAGGCATGACCGCTTTGCTCACATCGGCCGCCAACGCTGGTTATCTTCGCAATATGACCCATTATAATATTATGAACTTGCAGAGCCTTGGTGTAGCCATGAAACCTGGTTCACTCTTGCGCGGTGATAAATTCTTCTTTGAAGAGTTAACCGATTACGCCCAAGCTGCGCTTAATGAAGAAAAGTTCCAAGAGTTGTTTAATGAAGAGTTTATCGATACCGCCTTCAATAATAATGGTATTGATCTAGAAGGTGCTCGTCAAGTCATAGATCCAAACACCCAACAACCTATGTGGGAGAAAGTTACATCGAAAGAGCTTGAGAATATGGATCAGGCCACCGCACTTAAGTATAAGCAGAACTTCATTAAGCACAAGTTGATGCCGCGCGCATTCACCAGCTTAATTGCCGCCATCAACCGTGACATGACCCCGGACACCATTAACTCGCTCAAGCCAGGTGCTGCACCAGCACTCAAGACCCTAATTGAAACTTTAGGTGCAGTAGGTTACAAAAACCTTGATGAGAGATTCGCTTTCGATGAGCGTGTTGATGGCGCACAAAACATCTTTGAGACACCCGATGGTAAAGATTTCCGCAATACCGTCAAAGCTATCCAAGCTCTCATCAACGAAGAATACGATATTACTTCGCATGTTACACCGTCCAAAGAATCTTTTGCCCAAATCCTTTCCAGCGAACGCTTTTCTTCATTAGTGAATCCGCTCCAGCGTAGTTACGCGAACACCCAACGTAATGACGAAATAAATAGTCTCTATTCAATTTTGCCGCTGATCGAAGAATACTGTTCCAATGCAAAGGGAAACGAAAACTTGCCAGGCTTCTCTGGCACCGGTCTCGAAGTTTTTAAGCAAGATCTTGCATCGCTCTTCGAAGAAACTTCTGGCTTACGCGAACATCTTGATCAGTGCCAAGAAATTCTTGATAAATATTACTTAACCGAAGTTGACGACGAAAATCATAGCAAAGAAATCGAACTTATCGAACATCTACGCCACGAAATCGAAACTTACATTCAAAGTATCATTTCACCCAGCTAAACTCCAATTCAACACCAATACTCATTAGACGCGACACGTCCCGAGAAAAACATATTCTGTGAGACATAACTACATTAATAGTAACTAAATTTTATCGATTTTTATCACACATGGCTTTTTGATGTTATAATAGTATTATGGCAACATACAAAGTTCCGCAGGACGTTGAGGCGGACGATAAGTTATTGGGACCATTTACCTTTAGACAATTCATCTACTTGATGATTGTCTTTGGTAGTGCAATGCTCGCGGTGGGTTTGTTTCAGATTTATCCCATTCTAGCAATCATTCCGATACCTATCATTCTGTTCTTCGGTGTACTTGCTCTACCAATCAAAAAGGACCAGCCAATGGAAACTTATCTAGCGGCGCTTTGGTCGTTTTACACCAAGCCCAACAAGCGCTATTGGATGCCGGGGCAGAGCAACGCAGTTATTATGATTTCTGCACCAAAAAAGACCGAAGCTCCACGTGCGCGCAATCTTTCATCAGACGAAGCTGGACATCGTCTATCCTTCTTGGCCGAATTAGTCGATACCGAAGGTCGCGCCATCAAAGACGCCAATACCAATATGAAAGACGAATTCTACGCCGAAGCTTACAATACCACCGATATGTTTGATCGTGCTGATCGCTTTAATCTCAGCAATTCCATGATTCAGTCGCAAAACGAGCGTCGCAATGCCGTAGTTGAACAAATGAAAAATGCCATCTCCCAATCCGATTACAATTACGATACTCGCAACCCCGCTTCAGGCACATCACAATTTTCTGGTCAAAAAGTTATCCAGCCACGTCACCGCGACAATAATACGAACACAACTTCCACTATCTCTAACGCGTCTAACACCTTGGCATCACCTACCGTCGTGCAGCCCATCGTCACCCCATCAGCACCATCACATAATCCCACCAGTCCAGAGCAAACAACCACACCAGCCAGCACAACACCACCCTTACCGCCAGTCGAGAACGTCCAACAACAAGCCGATCGTATCCGCAAAGAAAACGAAAGCGAAGTATACATATCATTGCATTAAGGAGTTAGCAAAATGAATCCACAAAATAATTTCGGGCAAAATCCTATACCAGCTCAACCTGGCCCGATGCCCCCAACCATGCCACCACAAACTCAGCCAATCTCCGCTCCGCAGTCAGTACAACCTATGGGGCTACAATCTAGCGGTTTGCCATCTCAATACGCCCAGTCTCAGCCCAACCCACCGCAGCCTACTCAACAACAGATTTTACAACAACAGCAAGTTGCCACACAGACCAATGCCGCCCAGACAGTAGCTGCACCAGCCCCCGAAGGCCCTCAGACGATTAACTCCAATAATTCTGCCACGCCGCAAGTCGTCGAAAACCCTATCTCTACTCAGTCAACTCTACTTATCTCTGAGTTACGTGACGGTATCGTGATTATGAAAGACGGTTCTTTCCGGGCCGTCGTCGCTTGTCAGTCTATCAACTTCGATCTCATGTCCG
>CAZUNS010000011.1:0-4943 GCA_964621655.1 uncultured Candidatus Saccharibacteria bacterium
GAAGTTATGAGTAATAAAGTTTCACAACCGCAAGATTATCGCTATGTTGTTTTTATGGACGAAGCAGCTAATTATTCCTTCCTGACTCGTTCGACAGCTCAAAGTGAAGAAACTATCAAATGGGAAGATGGTCAAGAATATCCGTTAATTAAAGTTCAGATTTCTTCCGCTTCGCATCCCTTCTTCACTGGCGAAGAAAAGATTATCGATACCGAAGGTCGGGTCGATCGCTTCAAGGCTCGTGCTGAGCGTGCCGCTAAGCTGCGCGCCACTCTAGGCAATAAAGCCAAGAAGGCCGAAAAGGAAGCCGGGAAAAAGGCTGCCAAAGCTGCTGAGAAATAACTATAGCAAGCATATGAGAGTTCTGATGAAAAGTTAGGACTCTTTTTGTGCTTTTTGGAACTGGATTTAACCTACTAAAAAATAGAAAATGGGCGCTCTTATTACAGAGCGCCCAAAGACTTTTTTGAATAGGCGGAGGAACTAAATCTCTGCACTATTCGGAACGAAGAAGAAACGTAAGTTGACGCAAAGTCGATAGCAAAGCACGACTAAAGAAGCAAAAGCCGAAGACCGAAGTCCCGAACTTTAAAATCTCGCCATGCCGGTGCCGTTGCAAGAGGGGCAAATTTGCCCCTTCCAGAATCTCGTGCCGTGGCACTTCTTGCAGGGCGTGGTGCCGCGGTTACGACATTTAGCACAGTTCTGCGCTTCCTGCAGTGTATAATACACTGCGCCACACTTATAACATTTAAAAGTGCGGCCGCGGTTTACGCCCATGCAGTGATTAATTGCGGCATCCTGAGACTTGCAAGGCCGATGACAAATAGGACAGCTATAAGTGTAACCCATTTTTATACCCCCTAAATTTTGTTTTGCGCCTGTGGCGCAGTCATGGCTTCTGTGGTTACTTGTGGGAATGTGCTATACGTTTCTTCAATTTTCAATGTACAAGCCGGTAGTAAACCGACTTGTAGCGCCGGTTAAAACCGTAGATTTTATGCTGTTGCTAGCCCGACATAGTGACGGACTAATCAGCATGTCCGTATTGTACTACACCGTGCCAGATTTTGCAAGCATAGACATTTTATTTTTTAATATATTTATTGTCCGCCGGAAGTTTGGCGATTAAGTTTGTGATAAACTCCATATTTTTGTTTTTCGTGATATTTGGATCGGCTGCCACAAATAATTCAGTATCGTTCACAAAATCTAATGAGCGTAACTGATAATATACCGCTTCCATAATTTGTTTCAATTCTTGCTCATCAGTCTCATTATACTCATAAACTTTGTCATAAACATGCTCATCAGCGTCTGGCGTCACGAAAAGAATATGCCCACGAGTAACGCGATATTGTCGATAAGTCGGCGAAAGATTAAGCAAAATCTTATAGAACCCTAGCTGCAGACGATATTTATAAAGCGACATCAGACGATCCCACTTGTCATCGTGATAAGTCCCGGTCTTGTAGTCGTAAATCTCGATAGTCTTGTTTTTGGTATCGATTTCGATATGGTCAATTTTGCCATTCAGGGGTATACCGTGATAGTTTAACTTTTCCGCATAAAACTCAATCTCGGCTTTGGCGCCGGGGTGGTGCAAAATTTCGCCAAATTCGGCCAAGGCTATCCGTAGACTATGCTCGCCTTTTTCAAGTAAATCTTGTTTGTCGGCGTCGGCCAGAATTGCCTGCTTGACTTCGGCGCGGAACAAGTCAAAAGCTTGTTCGTCTGTTATTTGCTGCTTGGTAATTTGTTCAAAGATTTTATGCACGATACTACCATAATATTGCGAGAAGTCACCGGGCCGAGATGGCGCATGCAAGACGCTAGTGCGGTAAGCTTCCTGCGGACCTGCGTAGCTCAAATCAATAAACTTTGTCACTTCGGATGCAGTCAAAGCATAGTTATTCATCCTTTCGCGCAAAAAGTCCAAGGTTTGGGGCTCCAACTTTTGATAAGCTGTCACCCAGCTCAAGCGCAAAGTCTCAATGCGTTCTTGCGTAGTGAGATCTTCGTCATGTTGCCAGATTTCTTGCACATCAGTATTCAGATAAGGCGATAGTTGTTCGGTATCATCGTAGCTACTTTCGGAGAGATACCTGAGTCGCAAGATTTTACTGCCGTCATCTTTGGCACGAGAATTTGTCATAATTAAAGCATCCTTGGCGCGCGTGACTGCTACGAAAAATAGCCGCAGTTGCTCATCGTCCGTAATACCGGTGTGACGTATGAACTCAACGTTTTTCGGTAAAGTCAGTTGATTATTATTCCCTTCCGATTTACCCCAGCATTTATCATCCACCGAAATCAAGAAAACATGTTTAAATTCTAGACCTTTACTTTTGTGCGCGGTCATAACTTGGATTGCGCGCGCACTGTCACGATAAATACTCATACGCATAATTGACGTATCAGCAAATTCAAAATCTTCGATTGTAGTGATAAAATCAGCTAGTTTTGGTATAAATTCTGCTGCATTGGGGTGTAAATTCTTAGCATGCCCCAAAACTTTTTGGCGGAAAGTAGCTAAGTTTTCGTAAAATTCTAGCTGCTCGGCTTCGCTGCTATGTGCTTGATAATAAGTTAGGAACGGCGACACAAAACCATTTAGCGGCAATGCACCAATAAGATAATCTAGCCATAGTTCTAGGGGCGCTTGCTTGGCCTGCAAAGTTAAATCAGCCAGAAATTTGCCGATTGATTCTAGCTGCGGATCGCCCGCCAAATATTCCAATACACTTCGATCGTGGCCCCACTTATGCTCGACCGTGCGCAGTACGACGTCAGCTGGAACCTGCCAAAACTCAAACGACAAAATCTCCAATAAGTTTTCTATGGGTTGTTCGCACTTAGCTAGACGCCACACAAATTTGCCCAAGGCAATGATCATCAGCATTTTTGGATCCTGCAAGAGATTATCACGCTTTTCGTAAATTACGTCGATACCTTTGGCTTTTAAATACGGCAGGATTTTTATTAAATTCTTGTGTCGCGGCGCAATAATCGCAATATCATTAGGGTTGACATCATTATCCAGTAACTTGCGTACTTCATTGGCTACCCAATAATATTCGGCCGCCATACCCGGAAATTCGTGTCGGCGTACGCGCGAGACTTTTGGTTCATCTTCCGCCCAAGTATCACGCATCGAACGTAAAGTTTTATCAATCTGATAATTGCGCGCAAAACTATCTTCGATTTGGGTTGCTAGAGATTTTGATAAGCTTAGAATTTCACCCGTGCTGCGATAATTATCGCGCAAGGTGATGACTTCGGCTTGATAATATTCCTGAAAGTCACGCAAGTTGGAATAATTTGCTCCCTGAAACTCATAAATCGCTTGGTCGTCATCGCCTACAGCCATCACAATTGGCTTTTCGTAATCGGTCAACAACTTAATAAGTTCAAATTGCGATGTATTAGTATCCTGAAACTCGTCCAATAATATATACTGGAATAATTCCGACATCTGCAAACGAAAACCTTGATCTTCTTTGAGAAACTTAATTGCACATTCAATCATATCATCAAAGTCAAACAACCCTAGCTCTTCTAGCTTGGCTTCGTATTTGGCCATGATTTTTGCAATTGAAAGTAATTTTTTGTTACGAATATAATCTTTTAGTCGGTAACAGACACTTTCAGGATTGCGCAAATCGCGCAAGGATTTTTCAAAATATTTATCACGCCATTTATTTAATATACCGGTTTTGGGCTTCTCGTCGGCAGTAGCTAATTTGATTGTATGGTTTAATTCCTTAACTAAGACATTGGCTAGACGCTCGACACTTTTCGTAATTGGCTTGGGCGTGCTCGCATCAGCCAAAAGTTCCAAAATCGGTTGGTAAGTATCTTCCATTGCAACGTCAAATTTGGCTCGCTTGGGTAGCGCTTCTAGATAGGGTGTGATCTTTTCGCTCAAATCATGACTATCCGAGATATTTTGTTCGGCAATTTTTTGCAAATCCGCTGCATCGAGTCGGGCCGACTTAGCATTGCTAATCACTTCAATAATTTGTTTCACGTCAGCTGTTTTCATAATATCCGTTGCTGGCAAAGTCTTTTGAATATCGCTAATCATGCGATATTGTGCTGTACTATCAATAGGTGCATCTAACCGACGGTCAAAATTTTCAGCGTAATTTTTGTAACGTCCTAGAATATCTGAGCCAAAAGCGTGATAAGTATGAATGTTAACATTCAAGGCATCTTTACCAATCATGGATTGTAGACGGTCGCGCATATTTTGTGCGCCAGCATCAGTAAAAGTCAGGCAGAGAATATTCTCTGGGCGCGTATCAACTTGTTCTAGAATATAAGCAACTTTAGCCGAAAGTAGCTGTGTCTTACCGGTACCTGGCCCCGCCAAGACTAGCAGTGGTCCTTCTAGATATTCGACGGCACGTTGTTGTTCTAGGTTTAGCCCCATGACTTGCGCTCCAGGACTACTAAGTTCTCGATATGTGGCGTATGAGGGAAGAAATTATAGGGTTGAGCTAACAAAATCTGATATTTATCAACTAAACCACTTAAATCGCGAGCTTGCGTAATTGGATTGCATGAAAGATAAATGATTCTTTCTGGCAAAACTTGACGTAACTTCTCGATCACACTCGTGAAGCATCCAGCTCGCGGTGGGTCTACGATCACCGTCTGATTTGGTTGGATATATTCTAGAGCATCTTCTGATTTTGCCAGAATTGGCTTTGCCTGAGTAGCACGGCAGTTTTTGACCATTTCTTGATACGCTGATTGATCGCATTCTACCAAAGTTAGTTCTCGATCTCGCGCTACCGAGAGTCCAATCGTGCCTACACCAGCATACAAGTCTAAAACTTGCTCCGTCTGGATCCATTTTTGTATCTCTGCGAGCACTAGCTCATAGACAGGCACATTGATTTGGAAAAATCCGTTTGGCGACAAAGTATATTCATATC
>CAZUNS010000011.1:5043-12425 GCA_964621655.1 uncultured Candidatus Saccharibacteria bacterium
GGCAAAACAATCTTTTGCTGCCGAAAAACTTCACGCACCAACTCGCCTTTTTGTTCGCCTTCGTAGGTAAAATCTAGAATTTGCCATGGCGAAGTCGCCAAATAACATTCGTCTTGCGGCAATGCACGGTGCGGCGAAGCTTCTTCGACTTCCGTAGCTATACCTTCAACAAAACTACTTTTGTCTTTTGTAGTCTGCCACTTTGTTACTAGCTCGCCTGGTAATGCCCCCCAAAGCATAATCTTTTTGCCACTTTCCAATGTACCTAGTGCTTGTCCACCCGGGATTAGCTTCTCGATGCGCACTGGCCCCATTTATTCATACCTCAGGGCGTCGATTGGATTTTTGTGGGCTGCTTTCCAGGCCGGCACCGTACCAGCTACAAAGGCAATTAGCATCACCATCAGAATGATTGGCAAAACATTATTTAGCGTAAAGGTAAATAGGTCAAAAGTTGGGAATACTTCCAAGAACTGTCCAGGTTGGTGCAAACCAATATTTGCAAAATAGCCAATTATCATGGCGATGCCCACGCCTACCGCTGAGCCCCAAAACCCTAACGAAATTGCTTCTACCGAAAAACTCAAGAATATCTTGCCAGACGACATCCCTAATGCCTTATCTAGACCAATTTCGCGAGTACGTTCTTCTACCGACATGAGTAAAGTATTAATGATGCCGATCGCTGCTGCCAGCAAGGCAATACCACCAAAGATCGTGAAGACGGTCATAATTACGTCAAAGAATGTATGAATTGCGCCCATCATATCGGAAACGGTCATACCATAGAAACCATTTTCGCAGAGCAAATCTTTCATTTCCTGCTCAGTGTATTTACTAGTATCAAAGCGGGCTTGGACGGCATAAGGTTTGAAAAGTTGCTCACGTGGCTGGCTTTCTAATAGCGTAGCATACGCCGCTTCAACCAGTTCATCTTCGAGTTTGCGCGAGATGATTGAGCCATTAACAGCTACGACGCCCTTCGCCTGTACGCCAACCACTTTGGCTTTAAATTCGGTCGGCTTGCGCGTGACGTTATCCAGAATTGTAAGAGTAACGGTTTCACCAATGATATCTTCGTCAGAATCATAGCCGAGTACTTTTGGATAGCCTGGCTCGAGCATAATTTGCGCTTCTTCGCTCTCATTATCGGGCAACCCACCAGCATTGGAAGCAATCGAAAAGTCGCCTGGCGGCATGGCGCCAACGCCAATCATATATTTTTTGTCAGTCTTGTCACTCGTAATGTACTCGACATTGGCTTGTTTGACGGCATAGATTGTGTCACCATCAATACCATCGATATTTTTAATTTTATCTATTTCTTCGTCGGTAAAGGCCGTCATAGTTTGACCTTCATTATATTCTCGCGGTTCGTCGCTGTTGCCCATCATGCTACCAATCGTATTCACTGAGCCTTCTGACATAATCATGACATAATCTTCTCCGCCCAAACTAGCAGTTTGATCGTCGATAAAGTTGTTGACGCCCGTATGGATAGCAGAATTTAACGCAATCGTAAAACTGCCCACAAAAATCGCCAGAATTGTTAAAATCGTACGCGCTTTGTTTCTAAACAAGTTATGATTAGCAGTTCGAATTATCTCAAAAATATTCATTTACATCTCCAATGATACTTTCATCTTAAGTTTGCCATTATCTGCTTCGTCTTTGGGGATTGCTGGTACTGGGTCAGAAGAAATCATCTTCCATTTACCATCTACCCATTCGCCTTTTGGTTCATCTGGCGAATCGTCCGCCAGTCTACCATCAGAAATCCGAATTTGACGGTCACACATCTTGGCCAAGTCTTCATCATGCGTCACGATAATCAACGTTACGCCCTTTTCGCGGTTTAAGTCGAAGAGTAATTTAATTACTTGCTCACCAGTAGCCGAGTCTAGATTACCGGTAGGCTCATCGGCAAAGAGAATTTTTGGACTATTGATGATTGCTCGAGCGATGCAGACGCGCTGTTTTTGTCCGCCCGACAAATCCGTAGCTTTAAATTTTTTACGTTCACTTAGCTCTACCGTAGTCAAGGCACGTTCGGCTAGGTTGCGTCGTTCTCTCCTGCCCACGCCAGCTATTTTGAGTGGCAGCATGACATTTTCCATGACAGTATCATTAGGATTCATAAAGAACTGCTGGAACACAAACCCAAAAGTCCGATTGCGCAATTTATTCAGTTCGCGATTGCTTAGTTGCGTAGAATCAATGCCATCAATTCTTACAGTGCCCGATGTCGGTTTGTCTAATAGTGCAAGCAAATGCATCAAGGTAGACTTGCCTGAGCCGGATTTACCCACAATCGCCACAGATTCACCACTATAAATATCAAGATCGATACCTTTCAAAGCTTCAAAAGTCGTTGAGCGTTTGCCATATACTTTAACTAAATTTCTTACTTCTATTACTTTATTATTTATCATCCTACTTACCTCGAGTTTTATCTTGCATATTGCCAAATTTGACCATCAACCGTGTCTTTTACGGCAATGTTTCGCTCTAATAATTTATCACGCAACGCATCAGACTGCGCATAATCACGCGCCAAGCGGGCATCTTCCCGTTCGGTCAACAACTGCTGAATTTCTGCGTCGATCTTTGGCGCATCGGCGATGAGACCTAAACCAAATAATTCATCAACCTTGTGCCAAAAATCTAAATCTCCGTTCGCTACTTGATCAATGATCGAAAATGCTAAAGGCGAATTTAAGTTATCACTTACTGCCGCCAGGATTTCCATCCATTTCTCATCCTGAGCAACTTTTGACTCGGGATTTTGGTAACATTCAGCAATACGGTTACGCCAGTTTAATCTACGAATACGCGCTGATTCCATAATCTCGAAATTGAAGTCTCGTTCGGACTGATAATGTCCCTGCGAAACCCACATTTTGAAGTCTAATGGCGTATAGCCCTTGGCTAGCAAATCATCCAAAGTCCAGATATTACCTAGTGATTTGGAAATTTTTTGCTTGTCAATGGTTAAGAAATTACAGTGGATCCAATATTTAGATAGCTTCTTATCGAAGGCAGCTTCGCTTTGAGCAATTTCGTTAGTATGATGCACTGGAATATGGTCAATTCCGCCAGCGTGGATATCGATTGTTTCGCCTAATTCGTCATGGATAATCGCTGAACATTCCAGATGCCAGCCAGGATAGCCAGGACGACCTAAGAAGTCCCAGCGCATAGCATGCTGTTCGTCTGGACGAATAAATTTCCAAACTGCAAAATCCGAAGGATTTTTCTTTTCATCCGAAAACTCTACTCTGGCTCCAGCCTTAAGATTTTCCAGGTCGAGATGTGCAAAATCGGCGTAACTGGCAAACTTGCTGGTATCGTAATAAATCCCATCTTTAGTCTCGTAAGCGAAGCCGCGGTCTAGCAAAATGTCAACCAAGGCTTCTTCTTGTGGAATATAATCCGTGGCTCGCGCCCACACCGCAGGTGGTAGTAGATTTAAAGCGTCATAATCGCGTTGAAATGCGCCAATATAACGCTCCGCCACTGCCCAAACCGTCTCACCACTTTGGCGAGCGCCTTTTTCTAATTTATCCTCGCCGTCGTCGGCATCTGATGTAAGATGACCAACATCGGTCAAATTAATCACGCGACGTACGCCGTAACCATTAGCGAGCAATGTGCGCACTAATAAGTCCCAATAAACATAGGCAGCAAAATTTCCAATATGTGGTTGGCTATATACTGTAGGTCCACAAGTGTAAATCTTTACCTGTTCGGGATCAAACGGGCGGAACTTTTCAACTTTGCGCGTCAGAGTATTATATAGTCTCATGTTCTTCTTCTCTCAACACTTTCTTGATTTCTAATAATATTTTAGCACGTTTTCCCACCGAAATATCATGATGTCCGATTACGCTTATGTAACGTAAATAGTGCGGATTACGTTTTGTGGCTCGGCGTAAGTTTGACCCCATCACGAGCGGATCGAAATGACCATGAATAATCAAAGTCGGAAGATGGATTTTGACAAAAGTCTGATAGTTTTTTGGATTTAATATAATATTATCCATCGAACGTTCAAAAGCCGTACCCTTAATATAATCACTACGAAAACTACTAAACTTCTGTGCGATCTTGGCTATCACTTCTGCTGCTGGAACTTCGGTGGCAAATTTATGCAAAGTACCGTAGGATTTGGTATAAACTTTGTCGGGCAATTTTGCAAGTTCGTCGGCCATCAAGACGGGCGGCGAAACCAAAATTAAATGCTTGATCTCCACACTTGGTTCGTAATTTACTACATAATCCGCAGCAATTAACGATCCCATCGAATGGCCGACAGGCACGATTGCGCCTTTGGACTTAAGCTTTTTCAGCGAATGATCTAGCGCCTTAGTATATTCGTTTTCATCGTAGGCTAGCCAATCCGCCTGCAAAGACTTACCGAAGCCTAGCAAATCCAGCGCCACTAAACGCACATCGTCAGACGGAAGTTCTTTTTGGAGCTGCCGCAAAGTAACGCCCCAAGTACCAGACGTTGCACTAATACCGTGCAAGAATACTACTGTAACTTTGGCTTTTTTGTTCTTGGTATCAAAAACCTTTGCAAACTGAATTGGCATATGGAATAGCCGGTACCATATCCACGTTAAGATATTATAGATTGGACGCTTCATCTTGCTCGCATTCCGCTAGTAGCTCGGGCAGAATTTTAATTACATCAGCCACGACTTCTTCATAACTTACATCATAAGTGCGAAATCCGGACGCGTAAGGATGCCCACCACCACCGAAATACCCAGCAATCTGCTCTGCGACTGGCTTACTAGTACGGACCTTACCGGTAATCTTACCATCAGGATAAGTTTTTACAGCAATCGCCACCACTACACCTTCTACCAAACGCATTTCTTCCAAGATTAACACGTTGGGATTATATTCGTCCGAGTATTCTTGAATTTCTTCAAACGGAATATGGATCGTAGCCAAGGCTCCATCCAGAGCATAATCAATACGTTTGATTAAATCGGCTTTGTAATCTAAAATCCGCTGGGATTTTTTCATAAACTCGCGCCGTTGCTCTTCTAGCTCAGCAGGATTTGCGCCCAAATCGATTAACTCGGCCATGGTACGCATAGTGTCGGCTGACACCGATGCGCTTACTAATCCTAGAGTGTCTGAAGAAATCGCCATATAAATTGCGCAGGCAGCCTCTTTGACAATCGGCAAATTATTTGCTCGCGCAATTTTGTAAATTAAGTCTGCGCAAGCTGGTAAGGGCTCAATGATGGATTCGTGCGGAAAATCAAGATCATCTTCGGTCTCGTGGTGATCAATTACCAAAACCGGCTTGTTATATAAACAATTTTTGATGGCTGTATCATCCAATAGTTTTGATAACAAAATACTTGATGCGGTATCGACGATAATATAACCATCAGCCTTGTAGTCAAAATCATTATCTACCCGCGACCAATCTGGAAAATAATGTAGATACTTTGGAATATCGACAGGGCAATATAGATGGTTTTCGGTATCGCTCAAAATATAATCCAGAGCAATCGCCGATCCTAGCGAATCGCCGTCGGGATTTTCTGCCTGAATAATACAAATCCGCTGTTTGTCCTTGATAAACTCAACAAATTTCTCATACATATGTATTTTATTATACATCACATCTTAGAGTACGCCAAGCGCGCTATTTTAGCTAACTATGTCCCGCAAAGTATTTTTTGCAGAGCATATCAGTGCTTACGTCTTATTTTTTGATTTGGTTTTGCGCTTGCGGGGAACTTTCTTTTTAGCTTCTAGATCCGGAAAAGCCTTTACTAGGCGGCGCGACAATTTACCTTTGCCCATTAATATTTCCATCACACGCTCGGTTAGTTCTTCAGTGGCATCGCGTTGCGCTATCCCTACGGTTAAACGAAACTTATTAATTAGGATAAGTGTAATGATATAATCTGCAATCATTATAACAAAAAGCGTACCAGCCAAAGCTATTCTCGGCACTACGTCCCATGAATTATACATGCCAAACAAAACTGGATTAGTCACACGCACCACGATTACACCCAGTACGCCAAAGGCGATCAAGTTCGCCAAACAAATTCGACCGTGAATATTAAAAGCTCTTTTTGAATAGTCCCACCAACGTACATGGAATAACTTTTCCATAAAATAGCTTGTAAAATACTCGATCACCGCCCCAGCCAAAAAGGCTACGATAAAAGTCACAAAAATATTTTCGACATTCTGCAAAAGTAAAGTCATGATTAATGCGCCATAACCATAAATCGGACAAACTGGTCCAATCAAAAATCCGCGGTTAATCGCCTTGCGTTGCTCGATGCAGCATACTACTACTTCCATGCACCACCCTACTACAGCATAAGTTAAGAATACCAAAAACCAAGTCGCAAGATTAGCCCAATTCATTTTTTTGCTTGAGACTTTCCATTTTTAAACTTACATGTAGCAATGACCGTTGCCAGTCCAGCTAGTGCTATGAATCCTAACGCAAGTAGCCAATTAACTTTGATGATAAACCATGATAATAAAACATTGCTCAAGCCATGAAAAATCATACAATAGAACACCGACCGAGTCTTCGCATAAATACAGGCTAAGAAAATCGATTCAAATAAGGTTGCCAAGAAAAACCAACCAAAAGCCATTTGTTGCTGCGGCGAACCTGTGACAAACCAAAGTGGCAAATGCCAAATTGCCCAAATTGCACCGATTGCTAGCGCCATCACCAAGAAGCCAAGTATCGGACTCTTAATCTTTTTGTTTACGGTGCGCTCCCAAAGCGGTTGCAAAGTTCCCCGCCAACCTAGCTCCTCATTGCCGCCGCCAAACAGGGTGCAGACAATCAACATAACTGGAAGTGCATAAATAGCAATTTCTGGATTTGTCTCCATTGACGACAAGCCGATCACGACTGCCAACAAAATCGACATCAGTATTAAGACCCACCAGGTTTTTGGTTCACGCGCAAAGATAAATTTACCAATTTTCTTCCAACTAAGTTTCCCTTCCAAACAAATAATCGCCGAAAGGGTCGGACCAAAACCGCCAATCATAAACAAGGCGATCCCGATTACGCTCATAAAAGAAATCACTTTCAAAGCGGTCAATACAATCAGGGCGCCCCAACTCAACCAACTAATAAAGAAAGTAATCAACAAATATTCCTGCACCCGCCATTCGTCTAAATAACCTTTGATTGTACGCATAATTATATTATACTCCAATATCTCCAATCATTTTAATACTTTCGCTATCAGGTAGGCTTTCTACTGATTTCAACTTGCGTTCGATTTGACGCGATGTAGTCTCAGCGTTGCCGATTTTATTGGCAGTTTCTTCTAGTTTTTTCTTGGTAGCGGCTAGCAGATCGCCAAATT